>DASYSA010000161.1:0-12250 GCA_036003885.1 Blastocatellia bacterium
CCGTTAACCAGAGGAAAATCTTAGTGAAGATTCGCGTTATTCGCGGATTACCTCGAGTCCGCAAGAACCACTTGAGACATCATAGCCTAAGCGATAGCATTCTCCTGCGACGCCAATCAGCCATCACCCACGCCGGAGTAGCACTCAGGATCGTTGCGTTGCAAGAGGCACACCATCGTGTCATCCGTCACTGTTCACATCTTCGTCAGTTCCACGTGGCTCGACCTGCAACCCGAACGGCAGGCCATCGAGACCGCCCTGCAGAGGATGCGTGAAACGCGCTTTGTCGGGATGGAGTATTTCGGTAGCCGCGACGAGACGACGCGGCAGGCCTCACTCGAGGAGGTTGATCAAAGCCAGGTCTACGTCGGCGTCATTGCCGGACGCTACGGCTCCGGCATTACGGACGCTGAATACCGGCGGGCGCGCGAATTGAGACTGCCCTGCTTCGTTTATTTCAAACGCGATTCCGACATCCAGCCTGAGTGGCGCGATTCCGATTCGGAGAAGGCTGCCAGGCTCGTTGCATTCCGCCAGGAGTTGCAGCGAAACCACACCAACGGCGAATTCACCAGCCCCGACGACCTCGCGGCGCGCGTCACAGCCGACCTGCACAACTGGCTGGTAAAAGAGTACTTGACCCCACGACTCGCGGACGCCGCGCAGGGCCGTATGCCGCGCGAGCAGGCACGAGAACTGCTCGCTGCGATCAAAGACGAAGGGGGACTGGACGCAGACCTGCTTACGGCGGCGCGCAGAGTCGTCACGGCAAGCGGCACGGGCAACGTTGCCATTGGTGGCAGCGTCGGCAACTCCGAAATCGTAACAGGCAGCGGTAATGTCGTTGGAGATCGAGCGGGCGGCGATCTGGTCTACGGCGACAAGCATGAGACGGTCATCAACAAATCGCCGCTGCCCGTCGCGCTCGTCGTCATCGCCGCCGCGCTTGTCATCGCGCTCGTCGCTTATTTCTATCTCAAACGCGGCGGCGGGAACGGCGTCTACCGCGTCCGGGCGACGGTGACAAATCCACAGGGCATTCCCGTTGAAGAGGCCAAAGTCTGGTCATCCGTCGGCGGCGAGCCAAAGAAAGTCGCGGGCGGATGGCAGTTCGACATCTTCGCCGCCAGCAAACCGCAAGACGGAAAGCTCACCATCTACGCCCAGCAGGAGAACGCATTTCTCGCCGGCCAGGCCGACCAGATTCTGGGCGATGATCTAAACCCGACGGTCACCATCAAACTGGTGCACGACACATCAGCGAATGTGCGCGGGCGGGTGACGGATATCAAAGGACGGAGCGTGGCGGGTGCGCGTGTGTCCGTTGAGGGGTATGGAGAGGAAGCCGTAATCACAAAAGAAGACGGAAACTTCGTACTCCCTGCTCACAAGGCAGTGAACCAGCAGGTACTGGTCGTCGCGGAAAAAGCCGGCGCCGGCAAAGCCCAGTTGTGGCATCCGGCCGGTGACATGCCCGTGCGACTGGTTCTTCAGAGGTAAGGGTTATGTTTAAAGCAAACAGCTTTGTCTTATTTCTTCTGCCTCTCTTCCTGACTCCCGTCGAGGAAGGCGTTCTGGAATTGCGGGTGACGGACGTCACCGGGAAACTGCTCAGAAATATTGGCATCACCTGCGGCGAGCATTGCGGCACCGCCTACAGCGATGACGCGGGCCGGGCACGATTGAAACTGCCGCCGGAAAAGCGATCCGATGATTGGGTGTTTTTACAAACGCTGAAAAGCACGGGAGGGCAGGACTGGGTGGTGATCAGCCCGTGGGACTATCGCCTGAACGTACCGTCGTTTGCCAACAGGCCTGACAACGTAGCCGTCGTGACCGTCGCGCGGAAGGGCGACCGGCAGCTCCTCAGCAGCGGCAAGGCAGTCGAAACGCTCACCGCTCGAATCCTCAAACAGTTGAAGGCGAAACTGGAACGCGAAGTCTCTGACGAAGAGCGGGTGCTGGCGCTGAAAGAGCAGGCCGAATCGTTCGGACTGACGCCGCAGGAGGTTAACGTGGCCATCCGTGAGTGGGGCCGGAAGGCCGAAGACCCTTACCAGCAAGGCCTCGCCGCGTTGTACGAGAAGAATTATCCAAAAGCGACCGAACTGCTGACGAAATCCTACGAGATCAGGAAGGCGGCAAAGGAGACGAGTGAGAATGAATTCGTTGACGTCGCCGTCTTCCTCGGCGAGACGCACTACGCGCGAGGGGAATTCCGTGAAGCGGTGGCGAAACTCAGAGAAGCCTCCGCCGAGCGGCCAACAGACGGCACCATTCTGACTTCACTTGCGATGGCACTACTCGGCGCAGAAGAGCTGGACGAAGCCGAGCGAACGGGCCGAAGGGCCGTCTCAGCCAAGATGGCAGACAGCGGATTCGGACCGCGCTCGCCGCAACTGGCGGGCGCCCAGTACGAACTCGCCCGCCTCGATTTCCGGCAGCGGAAATTCAACGAGGCGGAGGCGCTGCTGAAGGAGGCGCTGGAAATCAACGAACAGGAATTGGGACCGGAGGACGAAAGCGTTGAAAAATGTTTGCGTTCGCTGGCGGAGGTCTACCAGGCGATGGATCGAAACGACGAGGCTGCAAAAGTCCTATTGCGCGCCAACGAGATCAAGAATAAATTGAGCCGCGACAGGCGGGAACGCGACCTGGCGGAAGCCAAAGCGGAACTCGCCAGCAAGGAGAAAGAACTCGGCGCAGAAAATCCGGCGCTTGAACCGAGCGTCAGGAGGCTGGCCTTCGCGCATTTCTATGCGAACCAGTTCGTCGAAGCGGAGCCACTTTTCGTTCGCGCCCTGGCGTGGCAGGAGAAAGCGAACGGACGCGAACACCCCTCCATCGCAGTCTCAGTGATGGATGTGGCGCGGGTCTATCACAGCTTGAAGAAATACTCGGAAGCCGAAGCCGCCTGGAAACGCTCACTGACGATCCTGGAAAAAGTGGTCGAGCCGAACCACTACCGCCTGCTGAAGCCACTTCAAGGATACTGGCTCACGTTGCGCGATATGGGCCGCGATGTGGACGCAAAGGCAGTGGAAGAGCGGATCAAGGCAATCGAGAGGAAATATCCGGGCTATGGCAACGCCGGGAAGAAGGCGGCGTAGATGAACAAGGAACCGCAATGAGGTTGTCACGTCGTGAGTAGCCGATTCAACTCACTCACGTAAGCCTGTGCAGAGGCGGTGTCCACGTTCTCGCCATAGAGCACGTCGACTATGGCGCTGTAGATACCCTGCAGGCTCCGAGCCGTAGAGTCCGTGGGTGCAAGGCGCGCATTCAGCTGGACCCGGCTCAGATCGATATTCACTCCCAGCGCCTGCCCCTCAAGCGGTTCCAGCAGAAAATACATCGCGCCGGTGAACGATAGCGACCCGGTACCCTCGGTTGGTGGAAGGCCGGAAGGTGAGGTGGGTGCAGGTCCTCTGACATTGCCCACGCGGTCCGAGAGCTGGGATCGAAATGGCGCTCCGCCAAGCCCGCCCTGCGCGGCGGCCAACAGCGCTTGCACTCGGTCGCGAACTCGCTCGTTGCCTCGCGCATCCGTGACGGTCAACCGCCCGATCAGGATTAACTTCTGTCCCCCGATCGAGGCCTTCACCGGCAGATAGGTGAAACCGAAACGCGCGCCATCCGCTTCGAAGCTGCCTATGAAGTTGCGCTCTTTCAGCAAACCCGCGATGGAATGAAGCCGTATCGGTTCCTTCTTCTTCATGATCCCGGCGGATGCCTTCTTCTCTCTCTGAATCATCGCTGCTCCTAATGTTCGAGATCCTACAATGTTTCTCGCTTGTACTCATCGACCATATATTCAGACGCCCGCATCGTCAGCGCCAGTATAGTGAGCGTGGGATTCTGATTTGCCGACGATACAAAAGCCGCGCCATCGGTCACAAACACATTCTTCGCGTCCCAGCACTGGTTAAACTTGTTGAGCACGGACTTCTTCGGATCATTTCCCATTCGCGCAGTTCCCAGTTCGTGAATGATCCGGCCGGGCGCTGTGATCCTGCCTCCTGTTGAAACGACCTCCGCTCCAGCCGCTCGCAGAATCTCCTCGCTGGCCTCAGCCGCGTCCTTAGCCATCTCGCGTTCGTTGTCCGAATGTTGAATGTGGATCTTGAGAACCGGCACACCCCACGCGTCTTTGACCCCGTCCGGATCGATCTCCACATAGTTCTCGTGCCTTGCCAGCATCTCCGCGCGAGTGGTCATCGAGACGCCGGCAGTGTAATAGTGGCGTACGCGCTTCTTGAACTCCGATCCGATGCCTGGAGCACGTCCCGGGTCTTTAGCGACTCCCGGGTAAGCGCCTATTGCCGAGCCGCATTCGAAGCCGTACCCTCGAACGAATTTCGAATGCCGAGTCTCCTTGTTTATGTTTCGAAAGCGGGGGATGAATAACCCTGACGCCTTGCCGTCCTCATTGATCGGGTCGCGCCCGGCGAGCACATTAAAATAACCCGAGGCTCCGATTCCGCCGAAGTGATCGACCAGGTAGTGACCGAGCATGCCCGACGAATTGCCAAGGCCGTTGGGATGTTGACGCGATCTCGAATTCAGCATGATACGGGTCGATTCCAGCGTCGAGGCCGCGATTACCACAATGCGTCCGAAAACCTCATACTCTTGCCTGGTCAACCGGTCGACGAATGCAACGCCCTTCGCCTTGGCCGTGTTATTGTCGATGATGAGGTGGCGCACCACCGAGTTCGGCCTCAGCGTCATGCGTCCCGTGGCGAGGGCAACAGGAATTGTAGATACAACCGAGTTGAACATTGCCCCCACGTCGCATCCATCTCCACAATGGCCGCAGTAGTGGCATTTCGCCCGGCCTCGCATGTGCGGCTTTGGCGGTCCCGTCAGCATAGCGACGCGCGACGTGATCGCGGGGCGTCCGGTCTTTGCGGCGCCTTTCTTCAGCAGCTGCTCGCCGCAGGTGAGTGCCATCGGCGGCATGAACTTTCCGTCAGGCAGATAGGACAGGCCGTCGCGATTGCCGCTGACACCTATGAACTCCTCTGCGCGATCGTAGTAAGGAGCGAGGTCTTCGTAACCGATCGGCCAGTCGTCTCCGAAGCCGTCGTGACTTGCGCACTTGAAGTCGAGGTTCGACAGCCGCCACGAGAATCTGCCCCAGTGGAGCGTCTTGCCGCCGACTATTCGCGCCCTTACCCACAGAAATGGTTTGCCCGGATCGGTGGTGTAGGGGTGTTCGGTATCTTTCACATAGAAGTGGCGGCTGAACTCGCCCGCAGTGTCTTGCATCCACTGTTCCTGCTGCTTCCATCCGGGAGGACCAAAGCCGCGATACATGGACTGAAACGGCCAGCGGTGTGAGCCGAAGTCGCGGTGCGGATCGACCGGGGGACCGGCCTCGAGCACCAGGACTCTCATGCCTCGCTCAGTTAGCTCCTTGGCTGCCATACCGCCCGAGGCGCCCGACCCGATGATGATTGCATCGTATACTTGCTGCTTCACGCACCCCCCTAAGCAATGGAGAATTGAGAACGGAGAATTGAAATGGAGGATCTCCTTCAATTCTCAACTGAATTTGATGCGACAGACGGTAACACAGAAATTGAGAATTGAGAATGGAGAATGGAGAAATGGGAGAATGGGAGAATGGGAGAGTGGGAGAGTGGAGGAGTGGGAGAGTGGAGGAGTGGGAGAGTGGAGGAGTGGGAGAGTGGGGGAGCGGGGACTCCGCTTCTCCCCTATCTCTTCTCCCCTTCTCCCCTTCTCCCGTTCCCCCACTCTCCCACTCCTCCACTCTCCCACTCTCCCATTTCTCAATTCCCAATTCCTGCGTTAGAATGACCGAACGATTTCTTGAGGTCGTCGCGCAACTGGGTGTTTGCGCGTGTAACCGGAAGGTTGGGGTGTCCACGCCGACCCGCCTTCGCCGAGTCCGACCGCGAGAACCATCGACCACACAAGGAGAATGCCTAAAATGCCGGAATCAGGAGCTTCGACTCTCGCCCAAATCAGGATACTAGTACGTTGGGTGAAGCTTAATACCAGAAGCCTTCGGGGATGTGTCTTAGCTTTGATCTTTGCAATTGTAGTCGGCTCCCTTCAGCACGTCGGCGCACAGACTTTTCGCGGAACGATACTGGGCACAGTGACCGATCCCCGGGATGCGGTTGTTGCCGGCGCCACCGTTACTGCTAAGAACGTCGGAACCGGAATCCAGCGGGTGACCGTGACGGACGATGTTGGGAATTTCGCCATTCCGGAGTTGCCGATCGGCGTCTACGAGGTGACTGTACAGGCAACTGGATTCAAGCTCGCCCGGGTGACGGCTGTAAAGGTCGAGATTGCAGGCGACCGGCGAGTCGACGTCTCGCTTGTAGTGGGCGGGAAAGAGACTATTGAAACGATGGATATCCGTGCCGATGCAGTCCAGGTCGAGTCGACCAGCAACACTCTCGGCGGAACTATCCAGACCAGGGCCGTCGAGGACCTTCCCATCAACGGCCGCGACTTCACCAAGTTCCTGGTGTTAGTCCCAGGGGCAACCGGGGACCCGTCGGGCGCGACCGATTCTCCGGGTTCGTTTGGGCTGTTCAGTGCGAACGGCAATCGCGGGCGCTCGAACAACTATCTGCTCGACGGCACCGACATGAACGATGGCTATCGCAATCTTCCCGCGATCAACGAAGCCGGTGTGTTTGGAACTCCCGCAACCATCCTTCCAGTTGAAGCGATCGCCGAGGCCGCTATCCTTTCGAATGTCGAAGCCGAATACGGCCGGAACTCCGGGGCCGTAGTAAATATTGTGACCAAGTCGGGCACCAACAGTCTACACGGTTCGGCCTTCTATTTCTTTCGCGACGACCACCTCGACGCGCGCAACTACTTTAATCCCAAGCCCGATCCCCAAACCAACTTCCGGAATCACCAGCTCGGTTTCGCGCTCGGCGGACCGCTGAAGCCCAACAAGACTTTCTTTTTCACCGCCTTCGAATACCAGCACGAGCGCGTCGGATTGAACTCAGTCGCGCGAGTGCCAGACCCGCGTGAAATAACGGCATTGGGCGGGCCTCGGAACACGGTGATCCGCGATCTGCTCGCGCGCAACCCCTGGCCCGCCCCCAATCGCCCGGTAGATCTCTTCGATCCGAGTCCGAACCTGTTCGTCACAACGCCCGCCAAGAACACCGTGGTCAGCCTGATCGAGAAGATTGATCACTCCTTCAATGAGAACAATCAGCTCACCGGCCGCTACTTCTTTGGCGACAGCGACCAGTCGTTTCCGCTGGCGATCCTCGCGGGCAATGTGCTTCCGGGCTACAACACTGTCACTCCTACCCGAGTGCAGTTGGTCTCACTGTCATACCTGAAGGTCTTCTCGCAGACTCAGGTGAATGAAGCTCGCTTCGGCTTTAACAGATTCAAAGAGAATTTCTTTCCCGAGGATCGCAGCTTCGACCCGCGCTCGATAGGTCTGAACACCGGCGTCCAGGGAGAACAGGACTTCGGTCTCCCGCTCATCCGCATCAGAAACGATCCGGATCTGGGCTCGTCAATTGCCTCAATCGGATCCACGCTCTCTGTTCCGCGCGGTCGGGTCGATACAAACTGGCACTTCATCGATAATTTTTCCTGGAAGCTCTCGCATCATGAGATCAAGGCGGGTTATGAGTTTCGCCGAACGTTTGTTAATGGTTTCTTCGACGCCGGCTATCGGGGAAGGCTGGACTTCGCGTCGCTCGAAGACTTCCTGTCCGGAACTTTGAGCGGGGGCCGGTCCGCGCAAGGGGATTCACGGCGCGGCACGTTTCAGAACTCGCACGCTCTCTACCTCCAGGACAGCTTCAGGTGGGGACGCAATCTGACCATCAACTGCGGTCTGCGTTATGACTACTATGGCGTGATCGATGAGGAGGCGGGGCGGTTCAGCAACTTCGATCCGGCGACGGGACTGGTGCCGATTGGAACGGGCGGGTTCGACCGTCTGTATGATCGCGACTTCAATAACTTCTCACCTCGAGTTGGTGTGGCCTGGGACCCGAGCGGCAAAGGCAAGACCGTAGTTCGCGCAGGGTGGGGGTTGTACTACGACGCGTTCTCGCAGGATTTCTTCGTCGGACAGTTGCCGTTCAACACTTTTAACCCCGGTCCCGCGTACAATCCGATAGGCGCCGCGCCCATCCTGTTCTCGTTCTCGACGGTGGATCAGATTCGAGCCGGCCAGCCCATCTTCACCGACTATTTGGATTCGGATGTATTCTCAATCGATCGAAAGGCGCGAACGCCCTACGTTCAAAACTACAACTTGAATCTCCAGCGCGAGCTTCTGAAGAACGTGATATTGCAGGTTGCGTACGTGGGTTCGAAAGGGACGAAGCTCTTTCGCTATCGCGATATCAACCAGCCGGTCAACCCAGCCGTCTCGACTGCGCGCCCCTTTGACAACGGACCGTTCGCGCCGTCGGGCGGGACCTTCTTCTATGTGAACCAACTCGAGACGACGTCCAATTCGAGCTACAACGCACTGCAGACGAGCGTGAGTCTGCGCGAGCATCGCGGCTTCAGTTCGGCGATCAACTACACGTGGTCGCACTCGATCGACAACGCTTCGGATGGACAGGACTACGTCGCCAATGCAACCCAGCCTGACAACAGCCATCGCGTCGATCAGGAGCGAGCGAGCTCAAACTTCGATAACAGGCATCGTTTCGTAGCGACCTTTACCTACGAAGTGCCGAATCTGTGGAAGCGCTTTCCACGATGGGGCAAGGGCTGGCAAGTAAACGGCATCGTCACGGTGCGAAGCGGCAGCCCGTTTCACCTGGTTTTGTTCGATGACTATAACGGGACTGGCGAGTTCTTCCCCCGACCTGATATCGTAGGCGATCCGTTTGCTGGAACTCATGGGCCGGACAACTTTCTGAATCTGTCGGCTTTCAAGGTGCCCTGCACGCTCGACCCGCGGGGCGATGGGAGCGCCGGTTCGTGCCGGGCGGGGACGCAACACTTCGGAAGCCTCGGCCGGAATGCGCTGGTAGGCCCTGCATATCGCAACTTCGACTTTTCGATATTCAAGACGACGAGAATAAGAGAAGAGTTCAAGGTGCAGATTCGGGCTGAGATATTTAATATCTTCAATCATCCGAATTTTGCGTCACCCTTGCTGCCGGGTTTCTCCGCTGATGCGAGCTTCAATGGAATCGATCCGGCGACGGGCCGTGGCCAGGGATTCTTGCCGATCACGGTGACGCCTGACGTCGGTATTGGCAACCCGTTCCTGGGAGGAGGCGGGTCGAGAAACATTCAGCTAGCTGTAAGGTTTACTTTCTGAATTTCGCAGGTTTTAAGCCTGATGCTTCCGGGCGAAGCAGGCCCAAGCTTCGCAATCGCGCAAGCGTTTCACACGAGCTTGCGCAAAACGCTCACAACCGGCGCGAGCCGTGAAACGAGTCGATGATTCGAAAGGAGATTATTCAAAATGAGGAAGACATTGGTTTATTGTGCCGTGAGCCTAATGGTGCTTGGTCTGTCCCTGGCCGCGAGATCTGCGTCCGGGGCCAACCCCGCCAAAGAGGCAACCGTGAAGGGCGAAGTAGTGGACCTGCCTTGCTATGAAGGCAAGGGAGGAGCGCGAGGAGAGGCCCACAAGAGCTGCGCTCTCTCATGCGCCAAGCGCGGCAATCAGTTGGCAATCGTCGAAGACGGGACTAACACCGTTTATGCGATTACCGGCAAGTACGCCGCGGAAAAGAACGAAAAACTCATTCCGTTCGTTGCCGAGATGGTTGTTGCCAAGGGCGAGGTCTCGGAGAAAGACGGGAAGAAATGGCTGGAGGTCAGCGACATTAAGAAGGTTGAAATGAAGTAAGCGCATTCGAGAATCGAATGCATGTGTTACAGGGGCTGGAGACCGAGGCTGGTGTCCAGCCCTTCTTTCATGTGATTGACTGGACCTGTCACAGTTCCTGAGCACCTGACACCTCAAGAGTACTCCCCTGCCCCAATGCGAATCTCTCGCAAACATCTCTCGGGATCAACAACACGTGTTGTTTATCTTGCTTTGCCCAGAGGGCTCGGGAGAAAGAGGAACGAACTAGTCGCGCCTGCGTTTGATATCCACGATGGTGCAAAGCTCTGGCCATCAAACCGAGTGCCAGCCCCACAGGAGTCCAAATGCGAGTTAAGCTTCTCACTCTCGCCCTTGCCCTCTCTCTCGGCAGTGTTGGCTTTGCGGACTCAGGCAAAGCGAAATCCTCTCTTGAAGTCCTTGCGCTAAGCGCAACGTCAAACGATCCCACGGAATCGGCGGCCGCTATCGATCAACTCAGGTCGCGGGGACTGGAGGGCCTTGACGCTCTGTTGTCCGCCTATGCCGGCGATGTGCAGAGCAGACGCGCGTCCATTTCGGGAGGCGAACCTGGTGATCGCTGGCAGCACATCGCTGCGGCTCTGGACAGAGTCGCTGCTCAACGTGACGCGTACGCCGCCGGTCTTTACTGGTACACCGACTTCGATCAAGCCAGGGCGGCAGCGAAAGCGAGCGCGAAGCCTATTCTGTCGCTGCGGCTGCTGGGCAAGCTTGACGAAGACCTTAGCTGCGCTAACAGCCGATTCTTTCGTATAGCCCTGTATTCGAACTCTGAAATCTCAAAGCTGTTGCGCGAGCATTTCATACTTCATTGGGAGTCGGTGCGCACAGTTCCGAAGGTCACCATAGATTTCGGGGACGGACGAAAGCTTGAACGCACGTTGACTGGTAACAGCATTCACTACGTTCTGGACGCAGACGGGCGTCCCATCTGTGCGCTGCCCGGACTGTATGGTCCCACGGCTTTTCTCCGAGAGATCGAACGCGCGGAGCAACTTGCCGGTTCGCTTCGAGGTGCGGCCAGCGACCGGGATCGGGAGGCCTTCCTGCGGCTGTATCATCAGAGACGGCTACAAGAACTCGCGGCGAACTGGGAGGCCGACCTCAAGGCTGCAGGCGTCACTGCACCTCTGCAACGCAATCTGATCCAGAATGTTGCACAGGACAAGCCCCCAACTGCTGAAGGTGCTGCTCCAAGAGCGGTGTCTAAGATGGTGGTCGAACGGCCTATACTTCGCGGAATTTCACCAAAGCGCTCCGCGCTTGAAACCTCAAGCGAGGATCTGGAATGGGCGAAGATAGCGAGGCTCTATGCCCAGGACGCGCGACTCGACAACCAAAGCCTCACCTTGATGCGAAACAAGAATCCGGGCGCTTACGGAGGGGCGGACAGCTCCGGCGCATTTCAACGAGCGCGGATTAATCTCGAGCGCGCGATCGCCGAGGACACCGCGCGCAACAAGTACACGTTCGAGACAACGCTTCATCTATGGTTTGTTGCGGGGCTAATGACAAAAGACCTGCACGCCTTGAATGAGAAGGTCTACGCGGAGCTGTTTCTCACTCCTTCGACTGACCCGTGGCTGGGACTCTTCCCTGTTGATTCATACACCGGAATCGAGAACGAAGGGGTTAGGAGGTAGGAACCTCGCCGCTATCGTGAAGCGACGCAACGTTGCGTCACTCGACTCATTCTTTCCCCACCGGCAGCTTGATATGGGAAGGGAATGCCTTTGACCGAAACACGCGCTGGGTCGCCGCCTGATAGTCGGACTCCTGAGCCTCAAAGATGTTAGGCACAAACTTCTGCGGGTTGCGATCGATCACTGGAAACCAGGTGCTTTGTACCTGCACCATTATCCTGTGACCCTTCAAGAACCGGTGATCGCAATTATGAATGTCGACCTGGTACTCGTTTACCTGATTGGGAACAACGGGGGACGGTTTTTCAAAGCTCTTGCGGAACCGCCCACGAAGTACGTCATTGGCCACCATTAGCTGATATCCCCGCATTTTTATCTGACTGTGGTCATCCGGATAGACGTCTATTAGCTTGACGATCCAGTCACAGTCCGATCCCGATGTCGAAGCAAACAGGTCGGCAATGATGCCACCAGACACTGCGAGGTCTTCTTGCAGTGGCTCGGTCTCCCAACTCAGCACGTCCGGACGCATATGAACGAAGCGCTGATCTTCGACAAGCCAGGTGTACCAGCCAGACCCGGCAGGGTAGTAGGTCGGTTCGATGGGACGCGGCCGATAAGGGACTGGATGCGCCGGATCGGATACGTAGCTGTCGAACTCGCGCGGGCCAGGACTTCCGGGCGCTTCCCACGACAGCTTGCCATCGCGGTGGAAATAGAGATTGCGAATGGCCGAGGTTCGCGGCGGCCATTTATCATA
>DASYSA010000162.1:0-18779 GCA_036003885.1 Blastocatellia bacterium
CGGTTTCTGCTATCGAGGAAACCACCTTATTCACAGCTGCCGCGACTGGAGTGAAGCCCGCCATCACCCATGTCCGCAAGACCGACTGTTCGCTATCGGGGTTTCGCGCATACGCCGACATCAGGACTACCTGGCCGAGCAACAATGTTGCCAGCACCCACGGAGCTCTTTGTTGTGAGGGATTCGCGCTCATAAGGGGAAGGATCCAGGAATTAGGATCTAGGATTAGGATCTAGATCACTTTGGTCCGTATTTCCTGATTCCTATCCTCACTCCTAGATCCTAAATCCTAGATCCTACCTTCACAGCCCGTGGTGAAGCATTGTGTTCTCCCAGCTAACACGGCTCAGGAGATCGAAGTCGGCGAGCATCTTTCCGGTACCCAGCGCAACCGACGACAGCGGATTCTCGGCAAGGGAGACCGGCACTCCGGTCTCATGCATAAGCCGCTTGTCCATTCCCTTGAGCAACGCGCCGCCCCCGGTCAATACGATGCCCCGCTCCGCGATGTCCGCCGACAACTCGGGAGGAGTGCGCTCGAGCGCGACTCTCACTGCATTGACGATGGTGGAGATGGGATCAGCCAGCGCTTCCCGGACCTCCTCATCGGTTATGGTGATCGTTCGCGGCACTCCTTCGATCAGGTTGCGACCCTTGATCTCCATCTGGATCGGCTCGTCAACCGGCCAGGCCGAGCCGAGCTCTATTTTGATCGACTCCGAAGTTCGCTCGCCGATCAGCAGGTTGTACTTGCGCTTGATGTACTGAATGATCGCCTCGTCGAGTTCATTGCCGGCGACCCTGACGGCGCGAGAATAGACGATTCCCGAAAGCGAGATAACAGCAATATCAGTTGTTCCGCCTCCGATGTCGACGATCATATTCCCATAGGGTTCTGTAATCGGAAGACCGGCGCCGATTGCAGCCGCCATCGCTTCCGCGACCAGGTATACCTTCGACGCTTTCGCTCTATAAGCGGCGTCTTCCACCGCGCGCCGTTCGACTTGAGTGATCTCCCCCGGCACGCCGATGACCACGCGAGGAGACACCCACGAACGGCCATTGTGCGCCTTGCGGATGAAGTGCTGGAGCATCTTCTCGGTGACTTCGAAATCAGCGATCACCCCATCTTTCATCGGACGGATGGCGATGATATTGCCGGGCGTGCGGCCAAGCATCTCCTTGGCCTCTTTGCCGACAGCCTCAACCTTGTTAGTTACTTTGTTGATTGCAACTATTGAGGGCTCGCTGACTACTATTCCTCGGCCTTTGGCGTAGACTAAAGTGTTTGCGGTGCCTAGATCTATTGCAAGGTCGCTTGAAAACGGATTGAATAAATTTCTCATCCTCATTGACTGATTTTTTTCGTTACTCTCCTTGCTTCTTAAACGTGTTATCTAAAGAGCGCGCAAAACCCTAAATGTCAGCTCACGGCAATTCGCACACTGTTCTTTCGGCTGATCTTCGCTTCATACATCGCCGCGTCTGCCAGTTCGATCAGCTTCTCCGCTTCGGTCGCATGCTCGGGAAAGCTTGCAACCCCGAAGCTCGCCGTCAGATAGATGTCCGCTCCCACACCGCCATTGAATCTGTGCGCGGCAATCTCGGTGCGCACGCGTTCGGCCATCTGCGTAGCCTGCATAGCCGTGGTCTCCGGCAGCATCATCACAAACTCGTCCCCCCCAAACCGCGCTACAACGTCGGCGTCTCTGACCAGCATCGTTATTACGCTCGCAACTTCAGTGAGAGTAACACTACCGGCGCGGTGGCCGTATGCGTCATTGACGAGCTTGAACCCATCCAAATCCATAAACACCACTGAGACCGAAGACCCGTAACGGCGCGCGCGGCGAATCTCATTTTCAAGCGTCTGGTAGAGATAGCGCACGTTATACAGTCGCGTTAGATCGTCCACCAGCGATTGGCGAGTCGCGTCGTAGTGATCGATTGCATTGGCCAGGGCGATGGCAAGCGACCTGGATACCAACTCAATCGCTTTGACGTCTCGCTCTTCAAACCGCGAGCCTTCTCCGTCCTCATCGGAGAGTCGAATCGCCTGCACTGCGCCGATCAAGCGCCCCTTGACCGCCAGGGGGACGCATACAATAACACGCTCCTGCCGCGTAAAGAGCAATCCCGTATGCGGCTGGTCATCAGCGCCGCCGTTGAGAACCGTGCATTGTTCATTCGCGGATTGCACCAGAGGATCAGACGCATCGCTCAACTCGACGAAAGGCGCGAGAGGGAACGCCGCAGCGTTCGTCGCTCGCACCAGCTCGAGGCGTTCAGCCTGTTCGGCTTTTAGGAAGATCGCCCACGAGTCTGCCTGAACAATAGCGGGAAGCAACTCGATCGCGGATGCGACGACTACGCCAGCCTCCAGCGATTCGTGAAACCGCATCGCGGCTTCAAAGATCAACTCGGTTAGAACTTCGTCTTGCATCTGCAAACCTACCTGCGACATATGTCCTGCCTCTGAGCCTTGTGCCATTGAGGTTGACGGATAGCGCTCAGACGCAGAAACGGACAATCTTTCATTCCCAACACGAACCCAGCAGAGCAAGAGAGTGTGATCTTATGGCAGGTCGACAAAGCTCGAGGGGGCGAGAAGAAGCGATGGGATGAGTCCAACTTATTTAGTAGTTGTCCCGGTGTGGGTCGGTACTCCTACTCATCCAAAGAAGTCCGAGGTACTCTTTAATTTGGTCAACACGCCCCGCGCCGCCTCAAGCCTGGTCAGTCAGCCCCAAATTCCAATTAACCCTTTAGAAGAAGCAACTTTAGCACGCCAACATGTAACAATCAAGAGGTTTCCACTGCTATGTGCGAAAGTTAGTGAAAAAAGATGAACGGAGTGACGAGGAATGGCGGAGTGGGCGAATGGGTGAGTGGGAGAATGGGGGCGTATGCGACCGAGAGTATTCCTGTCAGTGCCCACCGAGTCGAGCCATTCCCCAATTCTCCCACTCTCCCATTCTCCCATTCCCCCAGACCCCCGACACCCCCACACTCCCACACACCGACACGCTCCTCTTAACTAGAGACATCGAAAATCTTTTGTGATACTATGCCTGCGAGTACGGCGAACTAACCGGCTGGCAGGCAGCCGGGAGCTCCCTCACAGTCGTCGCTCTTCTTTGCTGTCAGCCCCTGGAAACAAGCAGTGCTGATCACTTATGACCGTGCGAATGCGCTCTCCGGCCGGTCTTGGATGGGGTTTAAGCCCGGGTCGGTCGAATTGCTCGCCGCTGATAGAACCGAGGGTGAGAGTAGGCTATCTAACTTGCACCGCACAATTCGGGTAAGCTAGACTCGGGATCAGGCAAAGAAGCTCAATGCTCCCTAATTGAGAAGCACACTACCAGGAGACTCACGCTGAGGCGGAGGAACTTGAGGGGGATCACATGACTAGCAGAATTTTACTCGCTGACGACAGCATCACTATTCAGAAGGTAGTGAACCTGACCTTTGCCGATGAGGGCATCGAGGTGATCGCCGTCAGCAATGGAGAGGTGGCCGAACGCCGCCTGAGTGAAATCAATCCGGACCTCGTGCTGGCCGACATCTTTATGCCGGGTAAGAACGGCTACGAGCTTTGCGAATTCGTCAAGCAGAGTCCCCAGTTCCGAAACGTGCCCGTCGTGCTGCTCGTAGGAGCCTTCGAGCCTTTCAATGAAGCCGAAGCGCGCCGCGTGCGAGCGGATGCACACCTCACCAAACCCTTTGAGTCGAGGACCCTCGTCGAAACGGTGCGCAAGCTCATAGGCAAGAGCGGCCGAGCCGGGGCGGCGGCCTCTCAGTCGGGACCATTGCAAGCACCCGTTTCTGAGGCGCAGCCGATCGCCCAGCCACCTTTCAATCTCGATCTCTCGGCAATGACGCCTGAGTGGTCGCCGGCCCAACCTCCCTCGGCGGACGGCAACCCGTTTGGCGTAGTGCCTAACAGCGCACCCTCGACCGATCACTCTCCTCTGGATCTGGACTATGGCTCTTTGACCCGTGGCGACAATGCGCCGTCGGGTTTTCAAATCGAACCTCCGGAATCAGGGTCGGATACCGGGTTCTCCTTTGTCAGTTCGGTGAAGGATACGGCTGAGCTGCCACAAATCGAAGATGTCGTGGACACCGCGCCCTCCGACGACTCGTGGAGTCAGAAACCTGTCGTGTTTGAAGGGGAGACCGCCTTCTCCGATGACGCAGCACCGCCGGCAGGTAGCGGAGAGACCTTCGGCGCACCGGTTGATGAGTCGAATGAGACCGCGGGCTTCAAGGTTCAGTCCACGTTCAGCGGGCAATCGCCCAGCGTCATGCTGGACTTCGAGAAACTTGAAGCGCCGGCGCCGTCCGTGCCCGACAGCGTCGTCTCCTTCGATGTTGATTTTTCCACGTTCTCGACCACCGATGCGCCGTCGCCATCCGCACACACCGATCCGGAGCCCGATCGACCACTCGAAGTTGATAGCAGTGAACAGAGTGGATGGGCTGACTCAAGTCAGGACTACGCTGTAAGCCAGGATGTCGGTGTTGATTTCGCCGAGCAGGGCCACACCGCGGCCCAGTCGCTCACGCTGGACGATCCGTTGGGAGACGTGCTTTCAGCCGAAACTTCGCAGACCGAAGTTGGCGCATTCGATTTCGTCCCACAGCCGGAAAGTGAGATCGATGACCAGCCGTCATCATATGTCCGAAATCCCTGGGAATCCGAAGTCCCTCATGCAGACTCCCCCCTCGGTGCTTCAGATCTATCGGGAGCGATGCCCTATCTGGACGCTTCCGCGACTGATAGAGCAGGCGCGGTGGTCCACTCCGGACTGTCATTTGAAGCCTTCAGTCCCGTCGTTGAAGAACCGGCCTGGACTGAGCCATCCGAGGTGACTGAGACTGTCGAAACAGCCCTACCTGATACGGAAGGTCCTGAAGAGGTGTTTACATCGTCTGAGATGTGGACCAGCGAAGTGCCTCAGTTCGCCGCGATCGACATCGAGGCGGTCACGGTAGAGGAAGCACAAGCAACTGGGGATTACGCAGACTCGCTTGATGCTGGAACCGGGTTCGCCTTCGCCTCGGTGGGTGACCCACTCGCAGAAGAGCCATTGCCGCCGCCATCCCCGCCACCCGTAGTCGAGAGCGCTCTGGCTGACAGTCACGAGGAGGACGCACTGAGCCTCCCGCAAGGCGTGATCGATGAGATCGTTCGCCGCGTTGTTGCTCAAATCGGAGACGCTGTTGTCCGTGAGATCGCATGGGAGGTTATCCCCGACTGCGTCGAGCGCGTCGTCGAGAAACTGACCCACGAGGGCGCGGCAAAGAGAATGTAGAGCCGCACCGCTCCGGACTCGATTAAGAAAGAGAACTAGCCCTGAAGGGATCGAGAGGTTGACCATGCTCTCTCGATCCCTTTTAATTGTTCAGTACTTCGCAACCACGATCAGGACGCTTTGTTGAACATATGACCGAATTTCCGAAAGCTTACGAACCGCAGAGCATTGAGCAGAAGTGGTATCCGATATGGGAGACGCTTGGGTATTTTCAACCGACGGGCCCCAACCGGCCCTACACTATCGTCATTCCTCCCCCAAACGTCACAGGCTCGCTGCACATGGGGCATGCGCTTCAGCACACATTGATGGATGCATTATCTCGCTGCCGGCGTATGCAAGGGCGGCGCGTATTGTGGCTTCCCGGACAGGATCATGCGGGTATAGCTACTCAAGTCCTCGTAGAGCGACAGATGAAAGCCGAAGGGCTCAAGCGCGTCGAACTCGGTCGCGAGGAATTCGAACGACGCGTGTGGAAGTGGAAAGAGGAATCCGGCGGAACGATCCTCAGACAGATGCGGCGCGAGGGCGCGTCCGTCGATTGGACCCGCGAGCGGTTCACACTGGACCCGGACCTGTCACGCGCGGTGCGTGAAGTTTTCGTTCGGCTTCACGAAGAAGGCTTGATCTATCGGGGCGCTTACATCGTGAACTGGTGTCCATTCGATCAAACCTCGCTCTCGGATCTTGAAGCGCCCAAGAGAGAGGTGAAGGGTCATCTCTGGCACATCGCTTACCCGATCAAAGGGAGCAGCGAGAGAATAGTCGTCGCGACCACCCGGCCTGAAACTATGCTGGGCGATACCGCCGTTGCGGTTCATCCCGACGACGAGCGGTTCAAGCACCTGATAGGAGCGACCATCGCCTTGCCGCTGATCGGCAGGGAGATTCCAGTAGTCGGGGATGAAACGGTCGAGCGCGAGTTCGGCACCGGAGCCGTGAAGGTAACTCCTGCTCACGATCTAAGCGATTTCCAGATCGGCCAGCGCCACGGCTTGCCGCACGTAGTGGTGATAGACCAGACGGGGCGCATGACCGTCGACGCCGGCGAGCGTTACGCCGGACTCGACCGGTTCGAGGCGCGCGAGAAGATAATCGAAGACCTGGCCGCTCAGGGCCTGCTTGTGAAAACCGAAGACTACACCCACTCGGTAGGCCACCACGATCGCTGCGGCACGCCGATCGAGCCGATGATCTCGCTTCAATGGTTCATGAATGTGAAGCCGCTCGCTGAGGTCGCGCTTCAAGCCGTGCGCGATGGACGGACACGCTTCGTCCCTGCGGTGCCATGGACCAGGGTCTATGAAGACTGGATGGAGAACATTCAGCCGTGGTGCGTGTCGAGGCAACTATGGTGGGGCCACCGCATACCGGCCTGGTACTGCGACAACGAACACGTTACGGTATCCCGCGTGGATCCGGCGGAGTGCGCGTCCTGTGGAAGCAAGGCGCTACGGCAGGACGAGGATGTGCTGGACACATGGTTCTCATCCGCGCTGTGGCCGTTTTCGACCCTGGGCTGGCCCGACAACACAGAAGACCTGCGGCAGTTTTACCCGACCAATGACCTGGTGACAGGCTACGAAATTATCTTTTTCTGGGTCGCCAGGATGATGATGATGGGGCTGAAGTTCATGAACGACGTGCCCTTCGATACAGTGCTCATAACCGGCATAGTGCGCGATGCGAATGGAGAGAAGATGTCGAAGATGAAGGGTAACATCATCGACCCGCTCGACCAGTTCGACAAGTTCGGCACCGATGCCGTGCGTTTCGCGCTGGCAAGCATGGCGGTAGGCTCGAACGACATGACCGTGCAGGAGTCGAAGATGGAGTCGGCCCGCAATTTCGCGAACAAGATATGGAATGCGACCCGATTCGTCTGCATGAACCTGGGAGATCCCAAAGGGCAACCCGCGGCAAAGTGGGTGCCCTCAGATGCGCTTGCGGATCGTTGGATACGAGTGAAGTTGAATTCGGCAATTGAGCAGGTGACTCGGGCGTTTGAGGAATACCGTTTTCACGAAGCCGCCCAGACGCTCTATCACTTCTTTTGGGACGATTTCTGTGACTGGTACATTGAACTGTCGAAGCCGCTCGTGGCGTCGGGCGAAGACTCACCGGAGGTGCGCAACGCGCGAGAGCGGATTGCCTACGTGCTCGAGACGAGCCTGCGGCTGCTTCATCCGCTGATGCCCTTCATAACCGAGGAGCTCTGGCAGAGGCTTCCTCATGAGGGCGACTCGATAATGGTGGCGGCCTTCCCTATAGTTGAAACTGGACTTGATGAGGCGAAGTCGCGCGAGCAGATGGAGACGTTGATCGCTTTGATCACCAAAGTGCGAAACATTCGATCTGAGAAGAACATTCCGCTCCAGAGTAGAGTGAAGCTGCACCTTGCCGTCAGCGATAAGGACACGGCGGCACTGGTGAACGAGAACAGTCATCACGTAAAGCGCCTGGCCCGTGTTGAAGAGATCTTCATCGCGGACAGGCTGCCCGCTCTGGAAGAAGCGGTGCGTGACGTGGTTGGGGGGATCGAGGTGGCAGTGCCGCTCGAAGGGCTGATAGACCCGGAGAAGGAGCGAGCGCGGATCACGAAAGAGCTGGTCCGAAAAGAAGGCGAAGCAAGAGGGCTCGCTTCAAAGCTGGACAACCTGTCATTTGTCGAGCGCGCTCCGCGGGATGTGGTGGATCAGGCGCGCAACCGGCATGGCGAACTGATTGCGGAGATCGAGACGCTCAGAAGCTCGCTTGGGAAGTTCTGAGTGCTGAGTTCTGAGTGCTGAGTTCTGAGCCGAGTCATCCTCGTTCTCCCACTCAGCACTCGGCACTCAGAACTCAGAACTCACAACTATGGAAATCGACCCTGGAATAATCTACGCCTACGCGAGTGATCTGCTGAAGGAAGATCTTGGGCGCGGAGACATCACCACTCAGTCAGTGGTGCGGGGCGGGCTGCGCGCACGTGGGCGATTTCTAAGCAAACAGGATTTCGTGTTGTGCGGGCTGGAGATTGCGGAGGCGGTATTCTCGACGCTCGACGCCAACATTGAACTTGAGTCGAGAGTCTATGATGGAGACAGCATCGCGGCCGGTACGGAGTTCGCGGCCATCAAGGGGCCTGCTGCAGTCCTCCTTGCGGGCGAGCGCACGGCGCTCAATCTCATGCAGCGACTCTCAGGCGTAGCGACGCTGACGAGGGCATTTGTCGATCGCATCGCGGGGACCAGCGCCCGGATAGTCGACACACGGAAGACCACGCCTGGGTTGAGGCTGCTGGAGAAACACGCGGTTAGAGTGGGAGGGGGCTACAATCACCGATTCGGGCTGGATGACGGCGTGTTGATCAAGGATAATCACATCGCCCTGGCTGGAGGAGTGCGACGCGCGATCGCACTGGCGCGGACCAATATCCCGCACCTTATGAAAATCGAAGTCGAGGTCGCCAATCAATCTCAGTTGCGGGAGGCCATCGCCGCGGGAGCCGATGTGATAATGCTGGACAACATGTCGCCCTCGGAGGTCGCGCAGTGCGTCGCATTAACGAGATCCGAGGCTCCTGGGGTATTGATAGAAGCATCCGGGCGAGTCAACCTCGAAACTGTTCGCGAGGTGGCTGAATGCGGCGTCGACCTAATATCTGTCGGCGCCATCACCCATTCGGCTGGTTCGGTGGATATCAGTCTGAAGATATCCTCCCTGTAGGGTGGTCGTTACACACCTCGGTTATGGTTCCGGTTAACGACTGGCTGCCTGATCTTCCAAACCTGCGGCTCAGACAGGGCGGAGAGACAAGAGGAATCAGGTGGCAAAGAGCGGAGTCACTGTGAATCGCAGCCAAAAGCGTCTTCGGTTCGAAGGAGCTCAGCTCGTAGAGGACGCCTCCGGGAAGTGTCGGGTCGACGTCACTCTTACACACGCCGGCCGGACAGTTCAAGCCTCCGCCTCTGGAGATACCTCGGGATTGGGTCCTTTGAAGGCAGCGGCGATCGCGGCACTGCTGGCCGTGGAAGACGCGGCTGAAGGTCGTTTCAAGTGCCATGTCGCCGACCTGGATCATGTCAACGCGTTGGGAAAGGACTTGATCGCCGTGCTGGTGGACGTCGATTTTGAGGGCAGAGATGTTCAGGTCTTTGGGAGTTGCCAGGTTCAGGACAGCGATATTGCAACCGCATGCAAGGCAGCGCTCAACGCCACCAACCGATTCTTTGAACTCGCGATGCGAAACTGAGGAGCAGGATTTAGGATCCAGGATTTAGCATCCAGGATTTAGCATCCAGGATCGGACAACAGATCGTGCGGGGAATATTCACGCATCACGATTCACGCATCACGATTCACGCATCACGAATCACCATTCAATGCCGGAGCTGGGATCAATCCTGTTTTGCTACCACAGCTTGCCGTCTACCAATGACGTTGCACGCGAGTTGGCCGCTTCGGGTGCGAGCGAAGGCGTCGGAGTGTTGGCCTTCGAGCAGACCGCAGGCCGTGGGCGGCAGGGTCGCTCGTGGTCATCACCGGGCGGCCTGGGTCTCTACCTCTCCATAGTCCTTCGACCCCGCATCAAGGCGCGCGAGTCGCCGATCCTTACACTGGCTTCGGCAGTCGCAGTCGCCGAGACACTGACAGCAGACTTCGGAGTTGCGGCGGACATAAAATGGCCCAATGATGTCATGGCGCGCGGGCGTAAGATTTGCGGAATCCTCGTGGAGTCTGCGACCGAGCGTGATCAGTTGCAATACGCCGTGCTGGGGATAGGCGTGAATGTTTCCCAGAGGAACTTTCCCGCCAATCTCAGCCAGCCGGCAACCTCTGTCTTTCTCGAGCTGGGATCTGAGGTCGCATTGGAGGAAGTATTGAGGGCGCTGCTCGCCCGGGCCGACCGGTGGTATCGTGCGGCGACCATCGATGCTCAGCGTGCCATCTCACGATGGGAGGAGCTTTCAAGTTATGCACGAGGCCGCGAAGTGCGAATCATGTCGCCGGATGGATCGGTCGAGGGCACGACTCGCGGACTTACACCGAACGGCGCTCTAGTGATAGAACTGGATGATGGTAGGATCCGCGAGATTGTATCCGGCGAGGTGAGCCTGCGGGCCGTGTAGGGCATCGGCGGATGCTGAGGACTCTTCAATTTGCCCGAGATAAGGGTCCGCGGCGTAGGCGCCCCGGGGAACATGTTCGGACGAAGTGCGAGGAACCATGCTACTTGTTCTGGACGTAGGAAATACCAACACCACTCTTGGAATTTATGATGGGCCGGTGCTCACCCACAGTTGGAGACTGACGAGCGACCGCCATCGCACGATGGATGAGTATGGGATCATGTGCCGCACACTCATTCAGATGGGCAGCATTGACTCCTCTGCGATCACCGACATCGCGATCTCATCGGTGGTGCCTTCACTCGATTTCACGCTGAACAAAATGGCCGAAGTGTACTTCAAGGTCAAACCGCTGTTCGTTGGCGCCGGCAACGCCGGGATGCCTGTTCTGTATGACGACCCGCAAGAGGTCGGCGCAGATCGGATCGTGAACGCAGTTGCGGCGGTGTCAAAGTATGGGGCGCCTTGTATTGTTGTCGACTTTGGGACCGCGACGACCTTCGATGCCATCTCGCGCGAGGGTGAGTATCTGGGCGGCGTCATCTTTCCCGGCATCCAGATCTCGGCCGACGCGTTGTATCAGCGCGCGGCGCGCTTGAGGAGGGTGGACATTCGCAGGCCCGACAGCGTGATCGGCAGAAACCCAACGTCGAGTATTCAAGCGGGGCTTTATTACGGCAACGTTGCGCTGGTTGATGGAGTGTTGGAGAAGATGATCGCGGAGTTGGGCGGCGAAGCCCGGGTCATCGCAACCGGGGGACTGGCTCCGCTGATAAGCAAGGGCTGCGCGTTAGTAGAAGCAGTTGATGCGGATCTGACCCTGGATGGGCTGAGGATTGTTTACCTGCGGAACGCGGCTGGGGGTCAGTGACACCGATCCCGACGGACGTGGTGTGGAGGTTTGGCTTGAAATGAGGCGTCTTGAATGAGCGCGCCTTTCACAAAGAGCGGAGCCGCTTCTCGACCTTCGTTCGATTGATGATGTCTTTGATTCGGGATTCGACATGAAGACCGGCGTCGCATCGGCGGCAGCTGCGCCGATCCTCAAAGAAAGTGATCTCGCTCCAATAAGTCACTATCCCTGTTCCTTTGCATTCCGAACACTCGCCGTCAATGTCTCCGCCCAGAATCACTTTTTCAACCGCAACCATTGTACCCCCCACTTGTCCTTCATTTCTGTCTAGTAATTTTGTCAATTGCATAATATACTAGGCGAATACTACGTGACGGAGTGGGACATGTCAACCAGTATTTTAGGCAAAGTGAAAAGGATACTTGGCAAAGAAGAGGACTTGAGCCGCTATGTGCGCCGGATTCTGGCGGAGAAGCGGCTGTCGTTCAGGGACGTCCAACGCGACTCGCGCGGAGGCATAACTCAGGGATACGTCGGCGCCATAGTCAACGGCCGCTATGTCAACCCTTCGGTTGAGAAGCTGAAGGCGCTTGCGCTCGGGCTTGGAGAAAGCGAGGAGAAAGTATTCCGCGTGGCTCGCGGACTCTCCCCGGACTCGGAAGAGGCCGCTGACGGAAACAGCGAGACGTTGCAGCCTCTGGCGCTTCTCGAACTAATGCGCAGAATCGTTTCTGACCCTGAGCTGGCCAACCTCGTGAAGGAATTGTCGGATTTGCCTGCACACGCGCGCCAGATCCTCCTGAAGGTTGTTCGGACGCTTGCCGAAAGCCGCGCGAACGAACGCCCAAACCAGGCGTCGAAGAGGCTGAGGAAATAGTTCGGACGAGGGCTTGCGGAAGAGAATCAACCGCAGAAGAGTGCCGCGGACGAGAGATCTGACCCGCACCGCTTTCCGTGCCATTGGCCGGGTGTGGCCTGCGAAACAGTTCTCACGCGACAACCCTCTTAGCCGCCTGTAGATCATCTCTGCTCAACTCACCGGTTACAACCAGTCCCGCGACGTATAGAACCGCCATCGCGGCAAGTTGAAACACGATAAGCAATCTCGATCCCGGAACCAACAACTTCGACACCACAAATACGCCGAGGGCGCAGCCCCCAATTCGAAACGCGGAGACCCAGGGCAAGAACGCACCCAGAGTCCTCTTGACGTAGCCGCCGGATACAACCGCGCCGAGGAACATCGCCGCGGTAGTGCCAACAGCCGCCCCAGTCAATCCGTAGCCGGGAATAAGCACAAAATTCAACACACCGCTGGCCGCAAGCGTGAAAGTTCCAATCACGAGAGATACCCCTGGACGGCCGCTCGCCGAAATGATCGTGGTCAGCACGTACAACAACCCGAACAGCAGCATTCCGTAAGCCACTACGCTTAGCGCCGTTGCTCCAACCTGGTAGTCATCGGTATACACGACATGCAGAACCTCGGCCGCGTTCGCCGATAGCAGCGTAGCCACCAGCGCCATGATCATAAGCGTGTAGCGCATCGTGCTCGAAATGTAGATCCGTGTCTTCGCGCGGTCTCCCGCGAAGGTGGCCTGGGATACGAGGGGAAAGATGACGAAGGTAACCGAGATAATGATCTGGTAAGTGACAGCCGCGAGGGCGGTGGCTGCCGCGTAATAACCGGCATTCCCGCTCGCAGTCGTCGCGTCGGACGCTGAACGAGCCTTGATCAGAAACAGGTCAGCCCGCTGTAGGAGATTTATTACCAGTGTCGAGACTAGCAGGTAGGCTTGAAATCTGAACAGGTCGCCCTGCCTCACCACGCCTTTTAGACTCCGCTTCCCTGCTACTATGGCCGACAGTACCAGCACGCTCGCGGCCGCCAGTGCGAAGCCCGCGACAGCCCCCATGACTCCATAACCCAACCATACAAACAGCACAATGAACACAACCTTCAAGGTCGAGTACGCGGCATCCAGTCCGGCCTGCGCCAGAAACTTTCGGCGGCCATTGAAGTATCCCGTGAACACCGAATAGAAGGAGTACGACAGCGTGATCAACGATGCCAGGCGCAGGTATGCAGTCAGCCGCTGGTCGTTGAGATAACCGGCGATGACACTCGCCAGCAGGAAAAACCCGAGCGATGCTGCACCTCCTACCAGTAATTGCAGCCTGAGCGCTGCTGCCTTTACCGAATCCGCTTTCCCCTCCTCCTGGGAGACGTACTTCGAGACTGTTTGATAGGTGCCCGTAACAATAACGGCGTTGAGGACGGAGACTGCGCCAATGACGACTACATAGAGTCCCCACTGTTCGACGCTCAGCAGTCTCGGCAGGGCGAAGTAGATGCCGTACCCGGTGACAATGAACCACACCTTTGCCGCGGTGATGAAGATCGTGCCCCGTCCCGCGACCCTGGCGATGTCATCCCTCGGCGCTTCGGGCCCGGAGTCTTCGACCGTCGATGTCCTGATCATTCCTCAGGGATCCTTTGATGAGTTCCGCGAACCTCATCCCAACTTGCACCCAATCGAAGCGCAGGGCGGTCCGCCGCGCGTTCAATCTCAAGTGCTGCTGAAGGGACCGATCGCTCAGTACGAGCTTCAGCGTTTCGCGCAGCATATCGGGATCGCCGGGCTCGACCAGCAGTCCGTTCTCGCCGTCGGTTATTATTTCAGGAAGACCTCCGACACGCGAGGCGATCACAGGCAGGCCCGCCGCCAGAGCTTCCAGGCAAGCCACCGGCATCCCTTCGGTTCGGCCGTCAGGCAACACGATCGAGGGGATCACCACCACCTGGGCGAGTGTAAGGAGCCGCTGGCGCTGCGCGCTGTCTACCTGTCCAATGAAGCGCGCGTCTATCTTGAGCAGCTCGGCAAGATCCTCGAGATGTCGGCGCCTTTCGCCCCGTCCGGCGATGAGCAGACGCCAGTCTTCCCCCTGGGCCGCGCGCAGGAGAACTTCAACGCCCTTAATCTTAGCCAACCGACCGACAAACAGTATCGTTTGCCCGTCCCCGTCGTTTCCAGGCCCCTTTGCGGTTCGATAGCCAATGGATGTTCCCATTGGTATGACTTCGATCTTATGCCCAGCCTCAGGAGAGAGCGCCATCAGTTTGCATCGGAGGTCCGAGCTAACCACGACGACCTTTTGGGCTGCTCCGACGATGAAGCGGGAAAGCCACCGGCCGCCTCGCACTCGGGACAGAAGATGAAGCCCGCCGGAGTGCTCGACAACGATATGAGGCTTGCGTAGAACGCGAGCGAGCAGCGATCCGATCAATCCGCAGGGAACCATCCAGTGCGAGCAGATCACATCCGCCTTGCGAGCGAGCATCAGCGCCTTCAAAGAAAGGGAGAGGAGCGAGAACATCAGAACCAGTTTCGCAAAAGGGTTGCGGCTCGACATGTCGTTCAGGTCGCAGCTGCCCTGAAAAGGTTCAAGCGCTCCCAGTAGTGGGCGCGATCTCACCAGCTTGAAAGTGTCCAACGGCCACTCTGCAGCTGACGCGTCAGGCGGAGCCAGCACCTGCACGTTGAACTCCCCGGAGAGGCTCCGCGCGAAGTCGCGAATGTAACCGCACGTCTCGTCGCTTGGGCCGCGCGGAAACGAGCTGGTCAGAATCAGTAAGTTCGGTCTGTCATAATCCATCGGCCTTCCAGTATCAGCTCGCTCACTGATCTATCGCGCTTCTCTGTGTTTCTCGAACAGGTATCGAGGTGCGCGTTCCTGATCCCAGTCTTTTGCGAACATAGCTGCGCGCGATCAAGAAGAGTATCGTCGGAACTGCGGTGAAAGGTTTGATGCCGGAGACTTCATCGCCGTAGATGGTCCTCACAGGGACCGAGCAGACTACGAGCCCGGTGCGGCGGGCGCCGAAGAACATCTCGTTTGGGAATCCATAGCGATCGTAAAGCTCTTCCAGGTTCATTTGCATGAGCGAAGCACGCCTAACGACGGTGTATCCGCATTGTGCGTCCAGGCTGTCGTCGTAGCCTGCCGCTCGCCGCGTGAGCCAACTAAGAACCCTGTTTCCGATGTAGCGAGCACGGGGCATGCGGTGGATCGTTGAAGTGTGCAGAAATCGGTTACCCTTGACGTAGTCAGCCCCTCGCGCTGCTGGTTCCAGCAATCGCCATAGGTCCCTGCCGTCCATCTGCCCATCGCCATCCATTACCGCTATGAAATCAACATTCGTGTGCAGCGCCCAGGCATAGCCGGTCTTTGTTGCCGCTCCCACCCCGCGATTCTTCTTGTGTCTCAGCCTGACCAGCTTTGAGTTCTCCACCTGACGAAGCCGCTCCCAGGTCGAGTCGCTGCTGCCGTCATCGACGGCCACAATCACGTCAACGTAAGCCGGTATGCGGTCAATCGCCTGCTTTAGATGGGCCTCCTCGTTGTGAATCGGCACCACGACGGCGATGCGGCTTCCTTTGTACATTTCACCCCTCGAAGACCGGGATTTCGAATTGCGAATTGCGAATTGCGAGAGCAACAAGTAGCCTGGTTCTAATTTCTAAATTCGCAATTCGAATTTCGAATTTCCTACTGGTTCCTCTCATACACGGCGATATCAGTCACCGCGGACACCTGATGATAGTTCGAGATCACCGTCTCGCGCACGCGTTTGTTGGTCAGACTGTCCTGAAGCAGAATCAGCCGGGGACGCCGGTCGGCGATCATCTCAAGAACGGCTTCGCGATCCTGACCGTCAATTCCGACCGACCGCCACCAAACGAATCGGGTCGGATTCCTCCGCCCGCTAAGAAAGTAAAACCCGCTGCCCCGTTGCGCGAACGAGAAGATGTAATCATCCGGTGAGCTGTTCTCCTCGATCGACCGAGCCAGACCTTCTATGAACTCCGCTTGCCTGGCGCTCACCAGCATACCCCGCGCCCGCTCAATTGAAAGCGGCTTGCGATCTCTGAAATTGAATCTGCCATCAAAGTGAGGACGCCATGTGCCGTACACACCCGCAACGACCAAAAGCACAAGCGGCACCGACACCGTCAATAAAGCGGGCCGGCTCGGCCCCTCAACGTAATGCCGAAAGGAGCTCGTCACCGCAGGCAGCGTAAGATGGATGAAGAGGACCAGCAGGAGAAAGACCGGGGGCAGCACCCGGACAAGGTGGTACTCATCAGCTCGAGGATACATCTCGAGGTACGCGCCAAGGGTGAACAACCCGACGGTGATGATCGCTCCGTATGTCCGCCACCATTGCTGCCTGTCCTCGGCACCTCCAGGGCTTCTTGCGAACCGCCATCCGACCAGCAGTACAATCGCCGCAAAGAGCGCCAGGGGTAAGTAGGCAACTGCGGCGGCGGCCGACTGCTTCAGGATGTAGGCGCGACCGGGCACCAACAAGACGCCGGAACCCAGCGCAATGACCCCGATCACGTAGGCAGAGAACAGCTTCGGCGCCCTGCGGATGACGAGGTATCCGCCGGCGACAACCACGAGCAGACCGGCGATCACGGGAAGTAGTTGCTTGGGCCGAGGTAATGGTACGGATCTGGACTCTGAATACTCGGCGGCATGATGCAGGAAGTGATTGATCATCGCCGAAAGCGCCCCGTTGGATGCCATGTATGCCATCAGTGCCGCAACCACGACTCCGAAACCGGCCCAATAAATCGCCGATCGTCCGGCCGCCATAAGAACCCTTCGAGACAGAGTTGCCTCCCCGTTTCGTCCGATGACTTCCCTGGCTGCTATTGATCCCGTGCCGGCGGCGAGCAGCAGCAGGCCCACGTTGTACTTGAAGGTCAAGACTATGCCGATCGCAAGGCCGGAAAGGAAAAGCCACCCGAGTCTGCCGCTCCGATCATAGGTGAGCATCAGACCCATTCCAACCAACACGAACAGCAGCGAGTATTGAGTCGGCACAACCCCGAAGATGTACTGATGACCAAGCCAGGCCAGGGTCAGTGCGACCGGAACGAGCGCCACCCATTCATTGGTCAATCGCCTCGTGACGTAAAATAGTGTGACCAGGGTGGCAACCTTGAAGACGAAAAGACCGGCGTTGACTGTCATCAACGTCGACCCGAAGAGTTTCATCAGCACTGCATTTAGCCAGAGCGTTCCTGGCGTGTAGTTGTAGAGGAAATCGCGGTACGGAACTTCGCCGTGCAATACTCGCTCTGCCGGCGATATGCTGTAGCCCACAACTGACAGCCAGACGCTCCGCCTGACAAATAAGCCGTAGCAGCCCAGACCGGCAATCACGGTGATGAGCAGTGGGACTGAACTCTTGAGTGCGGACAAGAGATCCCGTCTTGAAGAATGATCCTGTATTTCTATCGGCTCTGTGATGGTCGTCCTCTGCCTTGGTACGCCCCTGGGTACGCACGCTTCCAGCGTGCCGGTCCTCGGCGAAGGCCGGTTGTACTCCAAAGGGCGCCGCGCCGAGTTCGCACGCACCCGAGTCTCGCACGCTGGAAGCGTGCGGGTCCTCGACGAAGTGCCAGTTTATTCCAAAGGGGCCAGAGCCGAGTTTGGCACGCTGGAAGCGTGCGTACCCAGCTCCCGCGTAATTACCTTCCCGTCCATGTCGGGTGGCACTGACTCGCCCAACAAGTCTAGAACCGTCGGGGCAACGTCCTTGAGGTTCAGCCCCTCGGCTTCCAACGACTGCTCACCTGGGCGCTCCCGCATGATGAAGATGCCGTGATAATCGTGATTAGCGTCATCTGGCCCGGTGTCATTCTCGAACGTGTACACCGACGGCGGTTGAGCGGGCGAGATGCTTCCGACGCTTCGCCACGCGAGATTGCCGAAGTACACAAACAGGTCAGGAGGCACGCCGCGGACCTCTTTGTACACGTCTTCGGGTCTGACTACCTGGGTGTCCATCAAGTCCCCATTGTGATCGGGTAGAGCCTCGAGCTTCTCGATCAACTCCGTGCGAACGCCTTCGTACTCTGCGCCGCGTTCAATAACACCATGAGGTTCGCGCCCTTTCACGTTGATCATATAGCGTGCATAGTAACCTCCGGATCCCCAGGCTTTCGTTCGGCTCCAATCAACATCGCACTTCTCGACGGGCGCCGGAGCGTCAGGACGACTCTTCAGCACGAGGTAGCCTTCGTTGATGAGCCACTCGTTGAAGCACACGCCGCCGACCATTGCGCGAGCGCCGTGATCGGACACGATCAGCACCGCCGTCTGCTCGTCGAGCTTCGCCAGCAGTTCGCCGATCTGCGAGTCGACGAACTTGTAATAATCGTAGATACAACTCTCGTATTTGTTGCCCGGGACATATTTCGGATGTTCGGAGTCGGTGTATTTCCAGAACATGTGATGAATACGGTCCGGCCCCATTTCGACCATCATGAAGAAGTCCCAGTCGGGTCTGGTGTCGACCATATGCCTCGCCAGGCGAAAGCGCTTCTCGGTCATCTCGTAGATGGTCTTGAGCACCCGATCCTTCTCCTCTTCATCTGCCCGAAAGCCGACGGCGTCGAGAATGTAGCCTCCAGTGACTCG
>DASYSA010000163.1:0-9463 GCA_036003885.1 Blastocatellia bacterium
ACGATAACGCGGCCGCTGATCGCCGATCACGAGATCGTGAGCCTTCCGTCGGCGTCGACTCTTTCACTTCTACGACACGATGCCGAATCAAGACAGATGGCGCCGAAGATGGTCGCAGTGATTGCTGATCCGGTCTTCACCCCTGATGACGCGCGGCTTTTCGCCGGAAAGAAAGGTGAGCCGGGCAGGGCGACCGAGCCGTTATTTGAGCCGCAGCTGGAGAAATCCTTGAGAGACACGGGCGGCGCTGACGCAGGATCGAGCCTGCCGCGCCTCTTGAATACCCGGCGCGAGGCGTCAGCTATTTTGGCGCTCGCGCAGGCCACATCGCGCAAAGGGGCTCTCGATTTCGACGCGAGCCGCGCGACCGCATCAAACCCCGACCTCGGCCAGTACAGGATCGTACACTTTGCGACTCACGGCCTGGTCAACGACGTTCACCCGGAGTTGTCGGGACTGGTTCTCTCGCTTGTCGACGAAAGGGGTCAACCGCAGGACGGGTTCCTTCGCCTGATCGATGTTTACAACCTGAGTCTCCCCGTTGAACTCGTGGTGCTGAGCGCGTGCCGGACCGGGCTTGGAAAAGAGATTCGAGGCGAGGGGCTCATGGGCCTGACGCGAGGATTCATGTACGCCGGGTCGTCGCGGGTGACGGCGAGCCTGTGGAAGGTCGACGACCGCGCAACTGCTGAGCTGATGAAACGATTTTATGAAGGGATGCTCGTCGAGCGGCTCAGTCCCGCAGCGGCGCTCCGTGCGGCGCAGGTCGGGATGTGGAAACAGAAGCAGTGGCAGGACCCCTATTATTGGGCCGCGTTTGTTCTATATGGTGAGTGGAAGTGAGCCCCGTCGACCAGGACCTGGTCTCCGAGCGGCCGCAACGAATCCGATCGCGCTAATCCCGAGTTACAAACAGAGGCATCGAAGAATGGATCAGCAACCCGCTTCAGGAAAAAAGTGGGCACTGACGCGGGAGGCTCTTGACCTGCTGCTTGAAAGACTGGATGCAGATCGCGAACAGGCGGGTATCAAGTACGAGGAGATACGCCAGAGGCTCATAAAGTTTTTCAGCTGGCGCGGGTGCGCTTCGCCTGAGGTCTACGCCGACGACACGATCGACCGTGTGGCCAGAAGGATTGTTCAGGGCGCTCAGTTGCTCGTAAAAGACCCTTACCTCTATTTTCACGGCGTCGCACTCAACGTGCTGAGGGAATATTGGAAAGAAGCCGAAAGAGGCGTCGAATCGATTGGAGCCCTGCCGCTTTCACAGGACCCTGCTGAAAATCCCATCCATACGAGACAACTCGAGGAGGAACGGCGTGAGATGGAGCAAAGGCTTGAGTGCATGAGGGTGTGCATCGGTCAACTTGCGCCGGATAACCTTACGCTGATCAACGAGTATCATCACGGAGAGAAGCGCGAGAAGATCGAACGACGCAGGAGCCTGGCCGAACGACTCAACATTCCACTCAACGCGCTCAGGATTCGGGCCTTTCGTATCCGCGTTGAGTTGGAAGGCTGTATTGAAGGATGCGTCGACAGAAAAAATCGGAAATAGATTTCCGTTGGTGCCATTAACATGTCGAAGCTTGCCGTGAAACACCTGGTAGACGTACAAGGAACGCGGAGATCATTGGATGGAACTATGTAATCCCGGTCGCTGACGGGTGCGGACGATAACGATGAACTTGAAAGACGATGAAGAAAGACTGATCAGACGATACCTGCTCGGCGAGCTTTCAGAGGAAGAGAAGCTTCGTGTGGAGGAACGGTTTTTCACCAACCGCGATTTCTACGAGCAGATCCTGGCTGTCGAAAACGAGCTGAAGTACGACTATGGGCAGGGCCATCTTTCGAGTCAGGAGAGACAATCGTTCGAAAGTCGATTCCTCGAATCCTCCGAGAGTCGACGACGGGCTGAAATGACGGGTGTCCTTCTGAAGGAGATTGCTGAAGCGGCGCCGCATTTCGACCGGCGGCCCCCGGACGCGCGAGTCAGCCGGCTTGTGCACGCGTTCCGATTGCGCACCCCCGCTCTGCAGTACGCGCTGGTCGCACTTGTATTGGTGATGGCGGGGACGAGTGCGTGGTTCATCTATAGAACAGCTCATCTTCGAGCTGAGCTCGAACGGGCGGAGGTTGCCCGAACAAACGGAGAAGAGCAAATGGAGAGGCTCCTCACAGAGGAGCGAGCGCGCAGCGAGCAGCTTGCTCAGGAGCTTGAGCGGGAGCGCAACAAGCCGGGATCGTCGCCCGGCCCAACAGAAAAGCCCCCCCTCCTCGGCACAATAGCGAGCATAGCTTTGACACCCGGTATCGAGAGAGACGGAGGAAAAGTCAAAAAACTCAGGCTTGCGCCGGAAGTCGAGCAGTTGAGGATTCAACTCGACGTCAGAGCTGAAGGCGAATATGAGAGCTTTCGGGCGTCGCTTCAGACCGCGGACGGTGATGAGATATGGAGCCGCGCACGCCTGAAGGCAAAGAGAACCCCTTCGGGCAGATTCATCTTTCTAACTATCGACGTCTCAGTGCTGGTACCGGGCGACTACGTGATCATCCTGAAAGGCACGACTGCTGATCACCCGGTTGAAGAAGCCGGCGACTACTACCTCACCATCCTCAGGAAGTGACTCCTTCTCTCCCATCCTTCCCAACAATCCCGACCCGTTGACTAGTCCGCTCTCCCTTCAAAAAACCCGACGTGCAGCGATGTCCGATTTTTTTCATGAAATGTTTTCAAAAAGTCGCCATTAGGAGATCAGAACGCGGCGAGGAAACAAGATGCCGGCACCCGGCGCGCAGGCGACAGGCTTTGTTGGCGGCACAAGGAAGAGGAAAGGATCGTTTATGAAACGATTGAGTGGAGAACCCTATCTGCTATTCGCGTGGTTGCTGGTCATTGGGCTCCTTGCTTGCCCGATCAAATCAAAGGCACAAGCATCGGGTCATCTCCGAAACTGCACACTGTCGGGGCCTCCGACGATCTCTCTCGGTCTTTCCGCACCACCTGATGGCATCTATCGCAACGATGAAGTCACCCTGCACTGGGACGTTCGGTACCGGGACGGTCGGCCCTGGGACCAGGAAATCTCTTTCCGCACAGAACCACCTCTGATGCGAGCAAACATCGGCTCTATCAGCATCCCGGAGAGAACACGCCAAACGGAAGGTTCTCTGACATTCCGGGCGCACTGGCAGGGACGAGGCATCATCAGGCTTGAGACTCACTGCGGCGGTTCCTTGTATGCAAGGGAGATCGCCTACTCGCCGGTCGAGGCTCCTAACCTGGACACGCTCTCCGTAACCAGAGCCGGCGAAAGGGAACGCGTGATCATCAGGGGGCGGGCCCTCGGTAGCTCCGGCGAAGTCCAGCTAGTCGTAGGCGGAGCGACGGCGGCAATGCGTGTTCAATCGTGGTCGGACACAGCCATCGAAGTAAGCGTGCCGGAACGCGCCGCTGTAGGTGCCGGTTACATTCAAATCTTCAAGGGACGCGGCCGCGCGCAATCAAACTCGATCAACTTCCGTGTCGTGAAGCTTCTGGTCGTTGACAGAAGACGGCTGCAATTTGCTCACGATCTGTTGGGAGTATCCCGCATTCAAGTGCATCTGGACGACGGCGGCAGTTTCATTCGCTTTCCGCAGGAGATGAAAAGCAGGGGGGCCGCCGATAGCTCATTCACGGTGCCGCGCCTCGAGGTAAGGCCGTCAGATGTCGGGCGAGCTATTGAGACGTTGTTATCGCCGGTCAGGGTCGAACAACTCAGGTATTCAGTCAATGACATTAATCTGAGCGGCATCGCCCTGTCTATCTCAGGCGGCCAGTTGGTCATAAGGATAAGTTTCGAAAGCAACGGGGCAGAGGTGAAGGGAAAGGCTTATGTGTGCACGACGTTACCACCCTTGCCCTGCATCGATCGAAGCTGGGACGATTCGCTGGCGCCCGACATCGAAGCCAATGACATCGTGATTACTCTGCGATTGACGCCTTCAGTAAGCGGCGGTGCCGTGCAGTTCGGATCGGCCACAGCCACTTTTGAGGGCAGTTTTCGAATAAACAATCAGCTCATCAACACACTCGCTCGCCAGTTCGGTGATTACGAGAACCGAATCAAATCGGCGGCGAATGACGCGTTAGTCTCCGCAATGGGCGGCTTCAGCAGCGCGCTGAGCAACGCGATCATGGCCGAGCTTCGAAAGAGCCCTGGGTTGGCGGTAAATCGGATTCTATCCGTAACTCCATCGGCAACCGGCGACAGCTTGCGAGTCGAATACGAGTGAGCCGCTTAACGGAGAAGTTGATTTCAATCAATTGAAGAACATTCGATGGCTAAATGGAGGCTGGAAATCATGAGTTACAGATCGGGACGGTTATTAGTCTTGTTGCTGATATCGATGTTTGCGGCGGCCAGTGTTGCCGTTCGCACATCATCGCTCGCGCAGTCCGGCGCGACGCGCGTTAATGGCATGACCCCCGCCACGGGACACCCCGGCACGGTCGTTACGATCACAGGCGACAATTTCGGCGGCTCACAGGGGTCAAAGCTTGTCGCAATGAACCTGGGCCGCGTCAATCTGATGGAGGTTCGAAGCTGGTCGAACACCAGAATTCAAGCCGTGGTGCCCAACCTGCCGGTAGGCGAATACACGGTAGTTGTGTATTTCGACAGCACCTATCGCATGTCCGCTGGTTGGACCAGTTCTCCGCGCTTCCGCATTGTTCCTCGTGAGATTGGCGCGCAGCCGGAACCGTTTCCGCGGCCGCCTTTCCTCACTACGTGCACAGCCGTCGCGAAAGCAACAAACATGTTATGCAACGCCGACTTTGATGCAGTGGGCCCGCTTGGATCGGCTCCAGCGAGCGTTACATTGCCGAGCGGCGGAGGCGCGGGCGATTCGGCCGCCGCTTACTGGTGGATGTTTATCAACGGCAGTGGACCTATTAAGACATTCCTGGAGACCTCGGACCGGCCCGGAGCGACGAGCCTCGGCGGCCGACCGGCGAAGATGATCCATGTCAAAACATCTAATTGGGCAACCGGCATCCTGCAACAGTTCCTCGGGTCGGGCACCGGGCCCGAGCGCGTCACTTTCGCGGTCTGGGTGAAAGTAGTAACAGGCAAGGTTTCAGTGAGCCTCGGCGACCTGGGAAGGCAGCGCTACGCCGCGACGACCAGGACCACGGGCCGGTGGGAGTTGCTGTCGGGCTGCAACGTAGACGATCCATCGGATGCCGAAAGACCCCGGCACATGAATCAGATATTCATAGCTTCATCCAAGGACACTGTGGCCGAGTACTACGTCGACTTCGCGGAGGTAAAGAACGCCGACCCCAGGTGGACTGGAGGTGGGTGTGTCGAACTGCACTAGAATCGCGATTGGAGTAAGGAACATGTATAGAAAAGTCAGCTCTCCAGTCTCGGTGCTGATCATCTTGATTTCTTTAGGGGCTGCACCCGCAAGTCCTGCTTCGAACTGTGCGGCAACACGCGCCGGCGCCGCAGGTAACTCAGAGGCAGCCCCTGGTGCCTCTCGATCCGCCGAGGTCGTAGTGATGGTCAATCGGGTGCGAAGGATAGACGTGATGGACCCCGCGCCTGATCCCGGAGCCGACTTCTATGCGCGGGTAACTATCGGCGGCGTGGAAAAAACCAGCACCGTACGGGAGTCCAGGAATGATGTAGCTCCGCAATGGACTTTCACTCGAGAGGTGAGTACTCCGACGGTGCCCATCGTCATTAAGCTTTTCGACAAAGACGACTCCGGTACCGATGATCATTGCGACATCAACCCGCTAGCCAAAGAGAGGGATTTACACATCAACTACGATTTGCTTGCCGGCCGCATCACCGGCGACGCCGGCGGCGTGCGCCAAAAGCTCATTCACGTAGTTGGCTCCGGAGATGACAAGAGGGCAGAGATTTGGTTCACGGTGTTCCATCGCTGAACCAGTGAGAGGTCGTTTGGAACAGCGCCGCGACCAGAGGCCTTTGCGCGATTGCACTCTTTCAATTGATCGAAGGAAGTCCAGGCGGCAACACAGGAGGTAATCACAGCAATGTCCGACAAACGAGTCTCTTTTGGCTTGGCCGCAGCCTTCGCCGTGACCGCAGCGTTCTTCATCCAGGCTGAGGTTCTCCCCACAGCGGTGTACACCGGAAGTACCGCCATTGGTTTGAGCCATCAATCGGAGTTTCAAGTGACGAGCACGGGCATGAAGGCGGACTCATACAACAACGGAGGCCCCTGCCCCATCACTGTCGGGTTCGGCGGATGGATCACCGCTAGCGGGCCGGGGACAGTGCGCTATACCTTCATTCGCAGCGATGGGGCGACTGCGCCTGAGGAGACATTGTCCTTCGAGCGCGCGGAAACAAAGATGTTGAGGACAAACTGGACGCTGGATCGAGGCTTCTCAGGTTGGCAGGCAATAAGAATTCTCTCGCCGAACGAAATTGAGTCGAACAGAGCGGAATTCAACACCAAGTGCGATGGCGTCGTGGCGGCATTCGGGGTGACCGAGGCAAGTCTCAAAGCAGACCGTCACGACTACAAGGGCCCGTGCCCGACAACGGTGGGGTTTGGAGGTTTCATACGGGCCAGCGGACCGGGGATCGTTACCTACAGGTTCATTCGCAGCGACGGGGCAACAAGCGCGCCGAAGGCACTCAGATTCGAGAAGGCCTCTTATGCGGAAGTGAGAACAACCTGGAAGCTCGGCGGCGCGGGTTCCTCGTCCGAAGAGAGATGGGTTGCGATAAAGATCCTTTCGCCAACCGAATTGGAATCGAATCACGCGAGGTTCATGGTGCTCTGCACGCCGCGTTAACCACACCAGGAAAGAGAGGAAGTGTTCAATGTTCTACAAACCGGTATCTTCTTTCCCGCGAGCAGGGATCAGCCTGATTGCTGTGTTGATACTCAACCTCCCTGTCGCTTCGTCGATGAACGCGAGGCCGTTAAGCGGCTCTTCTTTCGCCTTAACTGAAAGCGCGGAACCGCGCCCGGATTTCCAGGTAATCGCCGCGAAGCTTGTTCCGGAAGCCCCGGGAGCCTCATTAAATACTTCCGGCGTTCTCGAATACTCCGGGCGATGCCCGGTGACCATCACCTTCAAGGGCTACATCAAAGTAAACGGACCCGGGACCGTCACCTACAACTTTTCGCGGAGCGATGGAGGGCGAGGGCCAGACTACACCCTTGTTTTTGATCGATCCGGAAGGAAGGAGGTGAGTACGACATGGACGCTAGGCAATGCCGTCTCACTTCCTTCCTTCGAAGGATTCGAGGAGATCAGAATTGAGAGCCCGAACCGGATGGGTTCCAACAGGGCCAAGATCAACATAAAGTGCAGCAGCAGGTAGAGCCGCCGCCAAACGGTCCATCAGGAGTTGCTTTGGTCAGTGAGAGAGCCGCGAGGACTCCGCACGATCAGTCGCTGCCCGACGCACCCAGTTTCCATTCCCGCTCGTCCGGGGGAGTGGAAGCGGCTCGTGTCTCGATAACCGCGGAAGCCGACTCGTCGTGCTCCTCCATCGCTTCATCCCTCACCCGGTGTTCGAACGCCGCTCGAATGAACGACACGAAGAGCGGATGAGGATCCAGCGGCTTCGATTTGAACTCGGGGTGAAACTGGCATCCCAGGAACCAGGGGTGGTCTGCCAGCTCGATCATCTCGATGAACTTGCCGTCCGGCGACTTCCCCGAGAACACCAGACCCCGGCCCCCGAGCTCATCTTCAAAGCGAGGGTTGAACTCGTAGCGGTGGCGGTGGCGCTCGCTGATCTGCGCAGCACCGTATATCTTTTCGGCCAGCGATCCCGGATGCACGTTGCAGGGATATGCGCCCAGCCTCATCGTCCCGCCGAGCGCTTCTACTCCAATGAGGTCTCTCAGCTTGAATATGATCGGAAATGGTGTGTCGTCATCGAACTCAGTCGAGTCTGCGCCTTCAAGCCCGCACACATTACGAGCAAATTCGATCGACGCGCACTGCATCCCCAGGCAGATCCCGAAGAAAGGAGTTTGCTCGCGCCGCGCGTAGCTGATCGCGCGGATCATTCCGGAGATGCCCCGTTTTCCGAAGCCACCCGGTATCAGGATGGCATCGAAGTCGCGAAGCCGCTCTTCCCAATTCGGATCGTCCATCAACTCTTCCGATTCGACCCAGCGAATCTGCACCCGCAGCCGATTGGCGACGCCGCCATGCACCAGCGCTTCGTTGAGACTCTTGTATGAATCCTCAAGCTCAACGTACTTGCCGACTATGCCGATCGTCACAGTCGCCTCGGGATTCTTGATCGTCTCCACAAGTTCGGTCCACCTGCGAATGTCGCGTTCGTCTGCATCCAGGTGCAATTTGCGGACAATCATGTCATCCAGACCCTGACGCGCGAACATCAGCGGCACTTCGTATATGGAATTGACGTCTTGCGCCGTGATGACCTCCTCTTCACGGACATTGCAGAAGAGGGCGATCTTGGCCTTCATCTCATGCGGCAGCGGCCGGTCGCATCGGCACAGCAGCAAGTCGGGCTGAATACCAATCTCGCGAAGCTCCTTGACCGAGTGTTGAGTGGGCTTGGACTTCAACTCGCCGGAGGCTGCGATGAATGGAACGAGAGTCAGATGAATGAAGAGAGCGTTCTCTCGGCCAACCTCATTTCCCAACTGTCGAATGGCCTCCAGGAAGGGCAATGACTCGATATCGCCGACTGTGCCGCCGACCTCGACTATCGCAACGTCGTTTCCGTCGGTGACCGCCCTGATCGCATCTTTTATCTCATTGGTGATGTGCGGAATTACCTGAATAGTCTTGCCGAGATAATCTCCCCGCCGCTCCTTATTGATGACAGAAAGATAAATGCGTCCCGTCGTCCAGTTATTGGCCTGAGTCAGTTGAGCGTGGGTGAATCGTTCGTAATGGCCCAGGTCGAGGTCGGTCTCCGCGCCATCGTCGGTCACGAAAACCTCACCGTGCTGGAACGGGGACATGGTGCCGGGATCGACGTTGATGTAGGGATCGAGTTTCTGAAGGGTGACCTTCAATCCGCGAGTCTCGAGTAAGCATCCGATAGAAGCCGCTGCCAGTCCTTTACCCAGGCTCGAAACCACTCCGCCGGTGACGAAAATGTACTTGGTCATGATGGATTCTCCTCAATCGACCTTTTTACTCGTTCGTAATCCTGCCTTGTGTCCACACCGATGGACCGGTGCTCGACCTTTACGACGCGAATCGCATATCCATTCTCGAGAGCACGCAACTGTTCGAGAGCTTCGAGCCGTTCCAAAACTGACGGCTCCATCCTGGCGAACTGCTGAAGGAAGTCGCTTCGGTACGCGTAGAGTCCCGAATGCTTGCGGTAATTAGATAACAGTCGCTCATCCGCACGCAATGACTCTTCGAGTGTGAGGGCTAAAGAGGGCCTTATATGCGGAATGGGCGAACGAGAAAAGTAGAGTG
>DASYSA010000164.1:0-5104 GCA_036003885.1 Blastocatellia bacterium
GGGTCTAGTCGAAGGCGTCAAATACGAACGCATCACTGCCGTACTGGTCAACGCCATCAAGGAGCAGCAGCAACAACTCGCCGCGCAGCAAACGCAGATGGAGGACTTACGGTTGATTAAGGCGAAGAGCGCCGAACTCGAGGCGCAGCTCGCTGCCATCACTGCGCGTCTCGAACAGATCGAAAAGGCGAAGCCGGGGCGACAGTAAATGCGCCAGGACCTCAGGCACAAGAGCGAGTCCAACGTTCCATATGCTTGTCCGCTTTGGCCGATGGCGGAGTGCTATGCGCAGTGTTTCAGCAAAGGAGCGTACCTTCCGACTCGCGATGCCGCTGGCGCTGTTGGCCCTATCAACCAGGGCACACGCTGGTGCTTGCCAGTCAAGTCATACACAACGCCACGGTCTCACTAGGGATCATCTACAATGTCAGTGTAGAACTAGAGCCCAACTCTCGCCGGCTGTTCAACTCCTTGACTTGCATCGACGCGAGCAATAGCATCGCGAACTAACGATATAGCTTGCACGCAGCAAGGGGACGTCGGTGAGCCTGGCAGAACCACAGCAAATCAGCAGAGTCATTCGCACAGTATTGTCTCTGTCGCTGCTGTTGGCCGCGCCCCGCGTCGCGATCTCGGAGCGCCTGCCAATCAAGACCTACACGACGGCTGACGGTCTTGCCCGCGACCATGTCGGCCGCATCGTTCGAGACTCTCGTGGCTTTCTCTGGTTCTGCACATTGGACGGGTTGAGCCGCTTCGACGGTTACAACTTCACCTCGTACAGAGTGGAGGACGGACTCCCATTTCCAGTCGTCAACGATATACTGGAGGCGGGTAGCGGCACTTACTGGTTGGCTACGAACGGTGGCGGCGTCGTTCGTTTTGATTTGAACGCGGGCCTGGCCGCTACGGCGGATGACAGCGGCAAACCGAGATTCACCACATATACAGTCGGCGATTCGGCTGCGGCCAGTCGAGTCAACGCTCTCTATAAAGACCGCGCCGGCAATCTGTGGGCCGGCACGGATGGCGGCCTGTTTCGCATGGCCGCCACCGATGCGGAAGGCACATTTCGCCGCGTCGAAATCGGCCTCCTCTCGCACCCTGATGAGTTGGTGCAGGTGTGGGCGATTCTCGAAGATCGTGAAGGGAGCCTGTGGGTGGGAACCAAGTTCGGATTGATGCGCCGAACGCCCGATGGCCGAGTGATACATTACGCAGTCCGACCGTCGGCGAGTACCGATCATGTGCTCGCGCTGCTAGAAGACCGCGAAGCAAGATTGTGGCTGGGCCACGAATCGGGATTGATCATATTCAAGCCTTGCCGGTTGCGGGTTGCTGATTGTGGATCGCGGAACAGAAAGGGTCTGGCAGCCACCACAGTTTTTATGAACCCGAAACCCCCAAACGAACGGCCCGCAATCCGCAACCCGCAATTGGTGACGCTGCCTGATGCGGAAGGGGAGGCCGGGCGTTACACAATAGCAGGAGGGTTATCCAGCGGACGTGTCTCTGCTCTTTATCAATCTGCCGACGGAGTAATATGGATCGGCACCGCAAACAGCGGACTGATCGAGTTCGATGGCGTGCGCTTTCGCAGCTACACGGTCGCCCAGGGGTTAAGCGACATCGCTATTCTAACGATTGCCGAAGACAGCGAAGGTGGGTTGTGGATGGGCACGTATCGCGGTGGGACGATGAGGCTGGCAAGAAACGGCTTTGTGACGTACCGGGAGTCCGATGGCCTCGGCCCGGCGGTCGGTGCGGTCTTTGAAGACCATTCCGGCGAGCTATGCGTCGTCAGCGGAAATGCTCTAATCAGCCGGTTCGACAGCAATCGCTTTACTGCAGTAAGACCGAACCTGCCGAAGTCGATAGTGTCGTGGCGGCCTGCGCAGAACTGTCTGGAAGACCACACCGGCGAGTGGTGGTTCGGGACGCTCGAGGGTCTTTATCGTTTTCCGAAGGTGAGTCGCATTGAGCAACTGTCCAAAGTGAAACCCAAGGCCGTTTACACGTCCCGGAACGGCTTGCCCGAGAACGACATAACGCGCCTTTTTGAAGACAGGCGCGGCGACATATGGATCGCTGCTTTCTCTCCGGTCCGGGAGGTATTGACCAGATGGGAGCGTGCGACGGAAACGTTTCATCATTATTCGGAGGCCGACGGACTGCGCCCGTTCAACGCGCCGTCTTCTTTCTGCGAAGATGCGGCGGGCAATATATGGATATCGTTTCGTGGGGGAGGACTCGTGCGCTACGCCGCCGGACGCTTCACATTCTTTACGGAAGCTGACGGGCTGCCGCCTGATAAGGTCGGCAATCTCTATCTCGACCACGCGGGTCGGATTTGGGGTCCGGCAAATCGCGGGCTGGTTCGGATTGAAGATCCGACCGCGGATCACCCGCGCATAACCACATATTCGGCAAGCGACGGATTGATGGGCGGCACCATCTATCGCGTCGTAGAAGACGCGCAGGGGCTGATTTACATCGCGGCCAGCCGCAGCATAGATCGGCTCGACCCTGCCACCGGCCAGTTCAAGCACTTCACCAACATCGCGGGAATCAGCAACACCGATTTTAATTCGGCTTTCCGCGATCGGAACGGAGTGCTTTGGTTCGGCACCAACACCGGGCTTCTACGATTTGTCCCGGAGCCTGATCGTCCGGCGCAGCCTCCGCAGATCCTTATCGGCGGACTCAGCTTCGCAGGCGTGCGACAGCCGCTCTCCGCTTTGGGCGAAACAGCAGTCGGGGCTCTTGAGCTGGCGCCGAATCAGAATCAAGTGCAGATTGATTTCTTCGGCTTGGGCTTCGGCTCCAGCGGTCCGCTGCGCTATCAATATAAGCTCGAAGGATTGGATGCAGATTGGAGCGTACCGACCGATCATCGGACGGTCAATTATGCGAGCCTCGCACCCGGCGCGTACCGCTTTATGGTGCGAGCTGTCGCCGAAGACAGCGCATTAAGCGAATCGCCCGCCACGGTCAGCTTTGGTATTCTTGCCCCTGTCTGGCAGAGGTGGTGGTTTATAACCATCGCAGGGGTGATTGTGGCGTCAGTGATTATCGCTTTCGCGCGTTCGCGCTCCAAGCGAGTCAAAGCGATCAGCGAGAGCGAGCGTCGGTTTCGAACGCTTGCCGAAACAGCTTCCGATGCGATCATCACGATCGACGAGGACAGCCGAATTGTTTACGTCAATCAAGCGACCGAAAAGATCTTCGGATACACCGTGGGTGAGCTGAGCGGCAATGATATGACCATGCTCATGCCCGAGTATCTCCGTCACGTTCATAAAGCGGGATTCAAGCACTACAGGCAGACAGGCGAGCGGCACATCTCATGGGAAGCGATCGAGCTGCCGGGACTGCACAAGGATGGGAGCGAGATTCCCCTGGAGCTTTCATTCGGCGAGTTCACCAAGGATGACAGGCGATTCTTCACCGGCATCGCGCGAGACATAACCGAGCGCAAGCGGGTCGAGCAGGAGCGCAAGCAGGCAGAGGAGGCCTTGCGCCGTAGCCGTGAAGAGCGATTCGCAGAACTTGAAAGAGTGCGTCAACGAATAGCCACAGACCTGCATGATGACATCGGCTCAAGCCTTACACGGATTTCGCTACTGAGCGAAGTCGTGCAGCGACAGATCGACAGCATTAACGCTCCCGTTGTCCAGCCGCTCTCATCAATTGCCAGGCTTTCGCGAGAACTGGTGGATTCGATGAGCGACATAGTTTGGGCCATCAATCCCAAGAAAGACCAGTTGAGCGACCTCTCTCAGCGCATGCGCCACTTCGCAAGCGACGTCTTCACCGCTCGCGGAATTGATTTTCGCTTTCGCGCGCCTGACGCAGCGCAAAACATCATGGTCGGCGCAAACTCCCGCCGCGAGCTTTTCCTGCTGTTCAAAGAGGCGGTCAACAACATGGTTCGACACTCCGGATGCTCCCACGCCGACATTGAATTCCGCGCTGAAGCCGACCGCTTGTTCCTGGGATTGAGGGATAACGGGCGCGGCTTCGACGTTTCCCAGGGGAGCAGCGGCCACGGCCTCGCGAGCATGCGCGAGCGAACGGAAGGGCTTGGCGGCAACCTTGAAATCGTTTCGCGCCAGGGTGAGGGAACGGCGCTCACATTTACGATTCCTTTGACTCATTAGGATCAAGCCTCATCAGCAATAGTCGCGGCCAGGAATTGACCGGGGAAAAAAAGAAGCCACTGCATAAATATGCGGTGACAAGCGCGCGCGCACGTCGTAGGCTGTGTAGCAAAGGAAAAAAACATATGCCCACCGAACCTCATACACAGCCGAATTCTTCACCACAGGCGCCTGTCATAAGGGTTGCGATCATTGAAGACCAGCGCGACATACGCGAGTGCCTGACCTTTCTGGTCAACGGCACCGAAGGCTATTCGTGCACCGGCAGTTATCGCACGATGGAAGAGGCGCTCGAGAAGATCGGCCATCAGTTGCCTGACATCGTGCTCTCTGACATCGGCCTGCCCGGTATGGATGGCATTGAAGGCATAAGGGTTCTCAAAGAGCGTCACCCCACGCTATTGGTCCTGATGCTGACGGTCTACGACGACGACGAGCGCATATTCGATGCGATGTGCGCTGGAGCTTCGGGGTATTTGCTCAAGAAAACGCCGCCCGCGCGATTGATCGAAAGCCTCAGGGAAGCGGTGCAGGGGGGCGCCCCGATGTCGCCTGAGGTGGCGCGCCGCGTCATTGCGTTGTTCCGCGAGATTCGCCCCCCTGAGCGCGCCGATTACGAGTTGACGCCTCACGAGACGCGACTGCTGAAGTTGTTTGTCGAAGGACACAACTACAAGACTGCAGCCGCCGAGCTGGGCGTCTCGGTCAACACGGTGAATTTCCACGTCCGCAGTATCTACGAAAAACTGCAGGTACACACCCGGTCGGAAGCCGTAGCGAAAGCCCTCCTCAACAGACTCGTGTAGAACAGTGGTCAGTGGTCGGTGGTCGGTGGTCAGTTGGTTGTCCGCTGCTTTTCAGAAAGAGAGTTCGATAGGCCGTTGAGGAGCCTTCCAACCTCGTTTGTCTGCTCTATTAGGTGATCAACCTTCTTCTGCTCTAGA
>DASYSA010000165.1:0-5255 GCA_036003885.1 Blastocatellia bacterium
TTGGAATTGTGTCCTTAACGATGCAAGCAGGCTGGAAGCCTGCGTACCCAGAAATTCGAAATTCGCAATTCGAAATTTCCCTCGTTTACTGCTAAAACTATCATTCAGGTTTTATGCGCATCATTCCGGCAATCGATTTGAAAGGCGGACGTTGCGTCCGGCTAGTCGAAGGGCGCGAGGAGAGCGCCAGAGTTTACGACCGCGATCCGATAGAAGTAGCTCTCAGCTACGAGCGAGCGGGCGCGGAGCTGATTCATTTAGTAGACCTGGACGGCGCCTTTCTTGGCCGCGCGTCTGAGAACCGGAGGATCATTGGCGCCATCGCTCGCCGGATAAAGGTTCCTATGGAGGTTGGCGGGGGCGTCCGATCGCTGGCCGATATCGAAGCTCTGCTCACCGATGTCGGCGCGAGCTTCGTGATCGTTGGAACACTGGCCGTCGAGAGATCCGACCTGCTGCAAGAGGCGGTCGTTAGATATGGAGAGTCGGTGGTCGTCGGCATAGACGCCCGCGGCGAGTGGGTGGCCACTCGCGGCTGGAAAGAACCGACTGAAGTTGGTGCGCTCGACCTTGTCAGGCGAGTCATCGCGATGGGCGTCGGGAGAATCATCTACACCGATATCGCCCGAGACGGCCGCCTTGAAGGACCCAATCTGGAGATGACCCGAGACATTGCAATCGCCTCCGGAGCTCGGGTGACGGCTTCAGGAGGCGTTTCCTCGCTTGAAGACATCGCTCGCCTGTGCGAGATCGAAAGGGATGGGGTAGACTCGGTTATCGTGGGGAAGGCGCTGTACGAAGGGCGATTCACCATTGAACAGGCGATCGCAACCGCGCGACTTGGCGTCCGTTTCAATTCGAAGTGAGCCGATCGGCGGGAGATGGTCATATGTGGAAGACAGTAAAAAGATTCCTGTCGTGGCTGCTGCCCTCAAAGGACGAGCCGCGGGACGACCCTTACTCTTACCGGCCGGCTCCGGTGAGACGGGACCCGCCGGATCGTAATTCAGCAATAGCGGTCATGGAGCCCGACGAGGACGATTGAAAGCGGGAATACTCCGGTGTCGTCTTGTGCCGAAAGTGAAGGGCGAGCCTTCCTTCTGATAGCCGAATAGCGAGATGCTTGCGAAGAGAATCATTCCCTGTCTTGACGTGGATGGCGGCCGGGTCGTCAAAGGCATCCGCTTCGTCGACTTGATTGACGCGGGCGACCCGGTGGAACAAGCTCGGCGGTACGATCGCGAAGGAGCCGACGAACTGGTCTTCCTCGACATAACCGCATCATCAGACAAACGCGATATCGTTGCTGACATGGTGCGGCGGGTCGCCGACTCGGTCTTTATTCCCTTCACCGTAGGAGGCGGCATTCGAACGGTGGAGGATATGCGGGCCATACTGACGTCGGGGTCGGACAAGGTCTCGGTTAATACCGCTGCGATCAAGGAGCCTTCGATCATCACCGAGGGTGCGCGTGCATTCGGATCGCAGGCAATAGTGGTCGCCATCGACGCGCGCCGCATTGGGGGCAAGAAAGCGACTTCTGACTCAGCCGCCTCTCCGCCAGACGCCTCCGTGTCGCAGCACTGGGAGGTTTACACTCACGGTGGTCGCAGCTCCACTGGCCTGGACGTCCTCGAATGGGCGAAGAGAGTTGAGGACCTTGGTGCGGGCGAGATACTCCTGACCAGTATGGACTGCGACGGCACGCGCGAGGGCTACGACATCGAGCTCACCAGGGGTGTCGCCGAGGCAGTCTCGATTCCCGTGATCGCGTCAGGGGGCGCAGGGTCGCTCGAGCACCTCTACGAAGCGCTCAGCGAGGGCAAGGCCTCAGCGGTGCTCGCGGCTTCAATATTTCACTTCGGCGAGTTCACGATCGGACGGGCAAAAGAGTATCTGCGCGAGCGCGGCTTGCCGATGAGGTGAAGGGTGATCTCAATGACCTCGCAAGATATCACAGCCGTGAAGTTCGATTCGCAGGGGCTCGTCCCGGTGGTAGTCCAGGAGGCGAGCACGGGCGACGTGCTCATGCTCGCCTACATGAACTCGGAGTCGCTCGCCAAAACCCTGGAGTCCGGAGAGACCTGGTTCTGGAGCCGCTCGCGCCGTTCGCTCTGGCACAAAGGCGAAACGTCCGGCAACACTCAGCGCGTGATCTCTATTTCGATAGACTGCGATGGCGACACGCTGCTCGTTAAGGTCGACCCGCGCGGCCCAGCCTGCCATACCGGAGAGCACACATGCTTCTTCGGTGATCTCTGAGGGCGGAAGAAACGCGTTCCGCGTTTTGCGTTTCGCGTTCTCGTTTCTCGTTTTGCGTTTGTCATTTCGGGCAGGAACCGCACACATCGAAGGAAGAACGAGAAACGTCAAACGTCAAACGTTCTTACTCTGTAGAGGTCGGTCGTGCCCAGTGGAAGCCCGAGGAGTTTGAGATAAAAGAAGAGTTGATACTTGTGATTGATGAAGTGCTCCAGGTTTCCGAGCAGCAATGTCAGGACCGGCTCACCTTCGCTGACGAAGACCGTTGGAAGAAGCTGTGAGAGGTCACCATCGCTTAAAACCTGAAAGCCCTCCCTTATACGCTCCAGATACTCCCGCATGCGACCGAGGGCTTCCTCAACTCCACAGCAATGATTAACCGGATTTTCGCGAAGGCGTGTGAAATGCGCGAGCTTGTCCGGTTGAATCGCATAGAGTGTCGCGCAGAAGCCTGCGAGGCATTCGAGCAAATGACCCAGCAGGTCGCAGACGCGAAGAGCGCCAGGCGAGGGCTGCCATTCGATCTTGTCCGGAGGAACCAGGCCAGTCAGATGTGCCGCCCGCTCGACTTGCTCGTCGATCTTCCCCAGAAGCAGTCTCGTAAGAGGGTCATTTGTCATTTGTCATTTGTCATTTGTCCGTTGTCCGTTGTCAGCGGTCACCTTGCAACGGACAACTGACCACGGACAACGGACAAATGACAAATGACTACACGTCGAAGTACATCGCAAATTCGAGCGGATGGGGCCGCATGCGAAGTGGGTCTACCTCTTTGAGCCGCTTATAAGTAATCCAGCGCTCGATCAGGGCTTCAGTGAAGACGTCGCCCTTCAACAGGAAACTGTGGTCCGCCTCGAGCGCCTCAAGCGCGCGATCGAGAGTTGCCGGCAGTGTCGGCACCCCCTTCAGCTCTTCGGGCGAAAGATCATATATGTCCTTATCCAACGGCTCTCCCGGATCCATGCGGTTCTGAATCCCATCCAGACCGGCCATCATCATAGCGGCAAACGCCAGATAGGGATTGCAGGACGGATCGGGAAACCTCACCTCGAGCCTCTTCGCACCGGCCGAGGGCGAGTACATCGGAATACGAATAGCAGCCGAGCGATTTCGCCGCGAGTAAGCAAGATTCACCGGAGCTTCATAACCGGGGACCAACCGCTTGTAGCTGTTGGTTGTGGGTGCCGCAAACGCCGCAAGCGCAGCAGCGTGCTTGAGTATTCCGCCCGCATAGTGCAACGCCATTTCAGACAGTCCCGCATACTGATCCCCGGCAAACAGCGCCTTCTCGCCCTTCCACAAACTCTGGTGACAGTGCATACCGCTGCCGTTGTCGCCGAACATGGGCTTGGGCATGAACGTAGCCGCTTTGGCGTAGTAGAAGGCGGTGTTCTTGACGATGTGCTTGAAGAGCATCACGTTGTCGGCCGTACCGAGGAGTGTAGAAAACCGGAAGTCGATTTCGCACTGGCCGCCCGAGGCGACTTCGTGATGATGCATTTCGGGCTCGATGCCGACCGCCTGCAGGTTTTGCACGATATCGGAGCGCAGATCGTGCAGTGAGTCCACCGGTGGGAGCGGAACGTAACCCTCTTTGTGCCGGATGCGATAGCCGAGATTCTCTTCAGCGCGCCCCGAATTCCAGATCCCTTCCCCCGATTCAAACCGATACCCCGCGCTGTTGACCTCGTTGTGATAGCTCACCTGATCAAAGATGAAAAACTCAGCCTCGGGCCCGAAGTAACAGTTGTCCGCGATGCCGGTGAACCGCAGGTAGCTCTCCGCCCGAGCGGCTACACCGCGCGGGTCTAAATCGTATCCCTCTTTAGTCAGCGGGTCCACGACGTTTGCGAACAAACAGAGCGTGGGTTCTTCATAGAAAGGGTCGAGCCAGAATCGGTATGGCTGCGGGATCAGCAACATGTCCGATTCATTGATCGACGCCCACCCGCGCAACGATGAGGCATCGAAGCCGATTCCGCTTTCAAACGACTCTTCGGTGAACTGGTTAATGGGTACAGTTAGATGATGCCAGGAACCGGGCAGGTCAGTGAATCTGAGATCGACGAACTTCACAACCTCATCAACGGCAAACCGCAGCACTGTCTTCGCGTCCATCAGGCCGAATACCCCCTTTGGCTTCCCTAAATCGGCTGGAGAGTACTGCAGTTTATCCAGCCGTTGAGCATATAAGCCGCCATGCGGGAGTGTCAAGGATTCGTGCCCGCGCTTGATCTTGACGGGAGCGATTAAGTGGGACTCCAGGTGGCGGGAACATCCGTTCTCATTAACGCCCCACTTCACTGGGGTGCCTGGTGCGGGAACAGTGCCGGCGGAACCGTTTTTACGGTTCCCGATCAGTCCAAGGTGAACTCAATCTTCCGTGCAGAATCTCTCGCGGAAGCGGTGACTGCCACTAGGGAGGAAACCGTTAAAACGGTTCTGTCGTCGCTCCGAACAGACACCCCACTGAAGTTGGGGTGTCACTGAGATGGGGCATATTCTCGCAGCGAGTCCTACTTTCAATCGCACGCGATCTTGACGCGCACGCACAAGCTAACTAGAATTTCCGTTCTCTGGTCGAAACGAAACTCACCTGAATAATTGCCATGCAGCCGATGCGGGTGTTTTTGGCCTGTCCGAGTGAATACAGTAGATCGGTTTGGGGGTGGTGTTGTTCCAGCCGGCGGGACAAAGGGGATTGGCCTGCAAGCGCGGGACATCGTGTCCGGCCATCTTTTCAGACCGCAGGGAGGCGTTCTGCGTTTCGCGTTCCTCGCGGCGTCAATCCTTGAACGATAAACGTCTAACGAAAAATGCTGAGAGATCTCAATCAGGGAGGCAAGCTTGATCGAAGTTGATCACTTATCCAAGAGCTTTGGCAAGGCCCGGGCAGTGGACGACATCTCGTTCACTGTAGAAAAAGGCGAGATACTCGGATTTCTTGGACCAAATGGCGCCGGGAAGACGACTACGATGCGAATCCTGACAGG
>DASYSA010000166.1:0-6633 GCA_036003885.1 Blastocatellia bacterium
AGACCAGACCGGTTCGGGCCGCAATCCGAACTTTGCAGACGTGGAGATTCAAGCTTCGGCGGCCTCTCAGTGCATACCCTTCGGCATCTGCTCCGCTCATTGCGCGAATTCTAGTCATCAGCCTGGCAGGTCTGCTCGCGCTCGCCACGTGGACTTACATGCGGAATGGCCCTGAAGCGCCGGACTCGAAGTCCGAGCAAGTCGAGAAAACAGCGTTGCCCAAGGAGGGAATCCCTCCGGCGATTGCATCCAATGGAGCCGCCTCCAGCCAGCAAACCGAACACGACGAAAATCCCAGGCCAAAGATCAAGGCTGGCCCGCGCCCGAGAGTGACTCGAAAAGCGACCGATCAGTTTCGCGCCCGGTCTGAATCGTTCTCAGGCAGCAAGGAACCTCCCGAATTGTCTGACAGCCGAGATCATGAGGCGGATGCAACCAGGAGCGTCAACTCGCGCTCCGATCGTCCGCCCGCCAGGATCGAAAGGATCTTTATCGAGACGCGTGGACCAGCACGACTTAGCAAGCGCATTCGAGACCTGATTGTAAGAGCTCTTGAAAAGGAAGACGGTTTCAAAGTGGGAGATCGTGAATCCGCGGATGCCGCGCTGAAGATAAGCACCGCATACCTATCGAACAACGCGAATAGATCTCAAAAGACAGTCACGGGCGAGCAGCTCCCTTCCAATAGAACGGCACTCACAATCAGTCTGGTAGATTCGGATGGGCAGATCATCTGGCCGTTATCGGGTCGGCCGAGCCGATATGAAGGAACACCCGAAGAAGTCGCATCAAAGGCGATCGTCGATCTCAAGAAACAGGTCCCGAGTTCAGAGGGCAAGCATTGATAGGCAGAACCCTCCAAAGGAGCATCAGTTCGGTTCTCCCTGAAGAACGAAAGCAGCCCAAAAATATGGTGAGCGCCATTTGCCTTCCTTCAGCATCGATATTTCGGCCGCTCGAAGGGCAGCCGCGGTAGACAGCCGCCGTGGGCCAAGCATGTTTCCGTAAAATCGAATCATCAACTCTGCAGTCGCGTTATCGTTCACATTCCATAAACTAACCATCACCCTGGCTGCTCCCGCGTACATGAACCCGCGAGTGAGGCCGACCAGCCCTTCCCCTCTTACATCCTTGCCCAAACCTGTCTGGCATCCGCTGAGCGCTACCATATCTGCGCCCAGCTTGAGGTTGTAGACTTCGTATGCTTGCAGAAAGCCGGGCTGCTCTACTCCATGTTGATCTACTAATGTGAGAACGATGCCTGACAAATTCGGATGTTCGCTGTTGAGAAGCCCGTGGCTGGCAAAGTGGACAAATCGGTATTGGCCTAGTTCGGGACTGGTGGCAGTGGCTCGACTGGCCTGGAAATCGAGCGCCTCTAACCGATCCTCCTCTGCCACAAGACTCGCGATGGCATTGGCCTCTCGTCGAGTTGATAGGAGTCTCGGAATTCCACCGCCTTGCTCAAGTATTCCGGTCTCTCTGATCGATCTCGAAAGCGAGTCTTCCAGGTGACTCATCGCGGCCTTCCCAGAGGTGCCTGGGTTCCCTCGTTCGGCCGCGCTTCGACCGCCTGGTTGAACTCTCTCGTCATTCTTTTCGAATACGGGATCTGCCAGGACCGCAAGCGTTTTGGTCGCCGGCTTGCGATCCGCCAGTTCGCGCCGCAGGACTGCAAGAGTCGATGCGGATGGAAGGCAGACAACTTCGTGGTCAAAGATTAACGGGCGGGCTTCCCTTGCATTCTTTCTCGACGTTCCTGGGGCAGGCAACATCTGGAATGGCAAGTATTGCAATGCTCCGTCGCTCACGATGAGCAGCCGTCTTGAGCCTAACAGCGCCGCTACCGGGTCGAGCAGCATTTGGCTCAGCCGGGCCGCCACCATCGGGTACTCAGCATCGGCTTTCGCGATGCGAGTTCGTCGCTCTGCCGGCGTTTCGAATCTCACTTTTTGATTCCGCGCAGTAATCAACTTGTAGATCGCTTCGCTGGCGCCCTCGATTTCCGAGCGTTTCGGCAACTCAAGGCTCACAAATGACCGGGATGTCGCCGCAAAAACATAACTGCGTTCCTCGCCAAGAGAATACTCGAGCATCAGCGTATTGGGATCCAGCACTTCCGATTGGATCCGTTGAAGGTCAAGCGGAACGGGCTGCGTCAGAGCGGCATACCTCGGACTATTCGCCCTGATCTGTGTTTCCACTTTCTCGTATTCGGAAGTTAGCTCTTCAATCTCCTTTTTTGCGTCTGCTACATCTTGAGCGGCACTCTTACGGCTGATCAATCGCAAATAGCGTTCGGTTTTTGCATTGAGACGCTGTTCCAACAACCGTTCGCGCTGCAGCATTGAAGGGTCCACGCCCTGTCGAATGTCGGCACCGGCCTCGAGAAGACTGTCAATATGGCTTCGCGCGCGTGCGCGCTCGCTCGCCAGCAATGCCAGTCGATCAAACCCTTCCGCAGGATGAGCCTTGTGCATTTGCATGAGCAGATCGATGTAGAACTCATAGTACTGCTGCACGGAAGCGAAGTAGGAAGATCTCAGGTCTCCGCTAGAAATCCTGGTACGCAACAGCTCAACAATTGAGAGAGCAGATTCTATATGCGCGCGACTTTCAACGATTCTGCCCAGATGCCTCTCAACACGAGCGATATCAGCAAGCACTACCGCCTCTCCACTGCGCTCGCCCAGGTTTCGTTTGAGCGTGAGGGCCTTGGCGAAGAACTCCAATGCCCTGTCGTCGTGTCCCATTGCAAACTCTACGCGTCCCAGGCTGTTAAGTGCGGACGCCTCGTGAGCAGGGTCGTTCATCCCTTGCCATTGGCCCAGCGCCTGTTCGAAGACCTCCAATGCTTCCTGGTTCTCTCCCATCGAATAGTGGACCTTACCTATGTTATAGAGGACAAGCGCCTCGCGAAATGTATCTTTAGCAGCGCGAAAAAGGTCGAGAGCCTGATTCAAGTTCTCCAATGCTTCCCGTCTATTTCCCAATGCTCCGTGGCTTTTGCCGATGCCGTTAAGCGCGAGTGCCCGGCCCTTTCGATCGGGTGTGTTGCGCCAAAGCCGGAAGGCTTCGTTATACAGGTGAAGCGCTTTCTTGTGATCTCCAAGAGACGCTAAAACGTCACCCATGCTGTTATAGCACTGGGCCTGTCCGCCAGGATCGCCCAGCTCCTTAAAATAAGTCACGGCCTCATCGAAGAAGGCGATCGCTTTCTCTTTCTCCCAAAGTGAGTCAAAGATAGAGCCAATCCTGAGTAGCACTTTGGCAAGGCCGCTTCGGTCAGATAGACTGCGGAACAACTTCAAGGACTCCTCGAGCTCCTCCATTGCCTTTTGTCGTTCGCCGAGAAGATCGTATAAGCCTCCGGCGTCAAGCAGCGCCTCAGCTAAACCCGGACGGTCATCTTCGATTCGGCACAACTCCACCGCCTGCGCAAAACTCTCCAACGCCTTTTGGTGTCGCCCAAGAAAGAAGTAAATCCAACCTATGCGACTGTGTGTCCCCGCGAGTGACCTGCGGTCATTTGTGCTTTGTCTGAGCTTCAGCTCTTGATGGAAGGTCGTGAGCGCCTCGTCGAACTGGCCTGAGTGCGAGTAGTTCGCACCGATTAGTTGAAGTGTGTCAGCCTCGCCCACGGGGTCCCCTGCAAGACGCCAAAGGTCCAGCGCTCGCCGATACTCCAGGATGGCCCTGCGGCTCGAATCTGCGGAACGCTCTTCTTCAAACCGCTGACCCGCGAGGACCGCTTCAACCGCAGCGACGACGTGCTTGTCATGAGGTGTCGCCATTCGCAACTGATCTATTGCTACCGTGTAGCGAGCAGCAGCGGCTTCGCTACTGAAAGGCTCAACCGCAATTAAGTAATCGCCGGGCTCCTGAGCGATCAGGACCGCCGATTCCTGACCTTTACTGCCACTCGGACTATCTACTACGAACATTTTTTTCGAGCCGGGGCCGTACACGATCAGTTTCACATCAATGCCCTTCTGCTCGACCAAAACTCGGACAAATTGGCCCGCCAGCAAAGCGATCCGGTAAAGATGGGTCTCGGTGCCACCGATCTCCCGCTCGATCGTTTTTCCCGGCTCAAGCGAATGAATATCTCGATCGCTCTCTTCGCCTAAATCTCGGGCGCAGTGTTCACTGAATGACACGCCAACCGAACGGGCGATGAGGTTCGGTGCCATCGTGACTAGCGCAACGCTAAGAACACTCACAGTTCTGAAAAAGATTGAAAACCGTGAGCCTGATTTTGCCAAATGGGACATTTGGAGAACCTCCACAACGTTCAAGTGCCGAAATGATTGCAGAGTCGTCGTACATGGGACAAGAAGGCGATCTATGATTCGCAGCCCAGCTGGCTTCATCCTGGAAAAGTCTTGGTGAATGAGCTCTCGCAAGTCGCTTAAGAGTTAAGCGCAGTAGTCTATCATATCAAGGGTTCCAACGACCGTGTGATTTTCTGATAGAACCAAACCATACACGCCCCTCTTGTCAGTATGGTAACATCGCTGATGTGTCGTGTTTAGTGTTTCATAGGGGAAAAGTTTATGGCGGAGGTAAAGGGAGTACAGCTAAAGGCCGCGATAATGTTTTTGAGGGTTCGGTATGGCGAGGAGGCAGTTAACAAGGCGATAGACTCATTGTCTCCAGACGACCGCGTTCTTTTGCCGGCTCTGTTGCTTGACTCTAACTGGTATCCGAATAATGTCTGGCGGGCCGTCCGCAGGGTCTCACGGATGCTGATGGGCGATACTGAAACAGGCGATGATTTTCCGTTTGAGTTGGGCAAGTACCTGGCTCAGTACGCATTCACCGGTGTCTACAAATCCCTACTTGAAAAGACTCCGATCAAGCAGGTAGAGAAGTTTTCGCGGATCAAGGATTTCTTCTCTCAGGATACTCGGGACGTCGAAACCAGGATGCTAAGCGACTCGTCATGTCTGGTGCGATACAGTTATGAAAAAGGCGCGCAAGTCACACGCTCCACGTGCGCGAGCAGCAGGGGTTTTTGGGTCCGGACGCTCGAATTATCAGGCGCATCGGACGTGAGGGCCACTCATCCGAAGTGCGTACTTGACGGTAACAACTGCTGCGAATTCCTGTATGAATGGCAATAAGAATTTGGGTAACGCCTCGACTCACCGCCGAACACATCACTGCGACAGGCCTTCCTTGATCGCCTGAATTGCCGACTCACAGTCTGGGCGGCTCACATCCTTGTGAGTAACCATCCGCATCACGCGCGGACTGATTCCGTTGGCAAGCACGCGCCGTTGCTTGAGCCTTGCAGCAAACTCCTGGGTTGTCAGGCCGGTGCCCGAGATGTCGAATACGAGTATGTTGGACTGCACCCTTTCGAGGTCGATGACGATGCCGTCAATCCGGCTGAGCCCTTCGGCGAGCGACCGCGCGTTCTCGTGATCTTCCACCAGGCGCGCCGTCATCCTGGTCAGGGCAACAATTCCGGCCGCGGCAAGGATACCGGCCTGCCTCATCGCGCCCCCCAACATTACTCGAACCGTCATCGCGCGATCGATGAAGGTGCGCGAACCCGCTATCATCGATCCCACCGGCGCGGCGAGACCCTTTGACAGGCAGAACATCACCGAATCAAACGGCCGCGCAAGCTCGCGCACATTCCTTTTCAGAAACAGCGCCGCGTTGAACATTCGTGCTCCGTCCAGATGAACGCGAATTCCGCGCTCGTGCGCCCTTTCGCAGATCTCCTCCATCCGGTCGAGCGGAACGACTGTGCCGCCTGCGAGGTTCAACGTGTTCTCCACCGCCACCAGCCCAGTCTGCGCGAAATAGGGGACTCTCGGCCGAATCGCGGCCTCAACCGACGGCCAATCCAGGATGCCGTCCTCGCCGCGAATGGTATGTGGGAGCGCTCCGCTGAGGACGGCCATCGCAGCCATCTCCAGGTTGAACATATGGCTGCGCTCTTCAAGGATTACCTCTTGCCCCGGCTCTGTATGAAGGCGTACGCAGATCTGGTTGCCCATTGTCCCGGAGGGTACAAAAAGGGCGGCTTCTTTTCCGACCATCTCCGCAGCCAGTTCCTGAAGCCGGTTGACCGTCGGGTCCTCGCCGCGGACGTCATCGCCCACCTCGGCCCGCAACATGGCCTCTCGCATCTCGCCGGTCGGCTTTGTCACCGTATCGCTTCGCAGATCGATGTAGTCCATCTGATCACGCACGTTCCTGATCGGTCTTTGAATCAAGAGTCGGCAATCATAGCATGGCAGGCCCCTGTCATCAGCCAACGAGGAGAAGGGCTGCTGCGCGTGTGGGGATGCGCATCACGATTGGGGGGGGGCGACTAAACGTGGGGCTTCAAGCGTCGCGAGAGCCTCGGTTCTTCATTAACACGTCACTGAAAGTGAGGTGTCTGGCGGGCGACGGGCTGGAGGAACCGTTTTAACGGTTTGGTCGCCCCTCGGGGAGGAAGCGAATCCCCCAACCGGAAGGTTGGGGATTCTTCATTTCGGCCTACAGAAACGGCGTGCCAGCTCCGCAATCCCCCAACCGGAAGGTTGGGGATCTTTCACTTCAGCCTACATCGAAAGGCCGATGGCGAGGTAAATCCGACAGCCTGCAGGTTGGGGATTCGCGAGAAGCAGG
>DASYSA010000167.1:0-22099 GCA_036003885.1 Blastocatellia bacterium
AGACGTCTGCCTTCTGACCTCTGACCTCTGACCTCTGACCTCTGACCTCTGACGTCTGACGTCTGACCTCTGACCTCTGACCTCTGACCTCTGACCTCTGACCTCTGACCTCTGACGTCTGACCTCTGACTTCTGACCTCAGCTACGTGTAGCGCAGCCAGCGGCCGAGCTCGGCGATGCTGGGGCGCTTGCCGTACATCAGGATGCCAACTCGATAGATTCTTGCCGCCAGCCATACGGCGGCCAGGATCGCAACCACCATCCCACCGATTGATGTCAGCACCTGCCACATCGGCGGATTCACGAGCGAGATCCGCATCATCATGAGCGTCGGCGCGAAGAACGGGACCATTGAGAGACCGACCGACAATCCGCTGCTCGGGTTGTTCATTACCATTCCGAACAACAGCATTGGAACAACAATCAACATAGTCACCGGCATCTGCGCCTGCTGAGCCTCTTCCTCAGTCGAGACCATTGCTCCTACCATCGCGTACAGAGTTGCGTAGAGGAAGTAGCCGAGAAGGAAGAAGATGACGAAGTAGATCAACAGGCTCATTGGGAGCTTCGGCATGGTGAGGCCTCGGGAGGCAACCATCGAGGCGCCGAACGCCGTGATGACCGCAGCCGAGCCCACCCAGATCGCATATTGAGTCAAGCCCACCAGCCCTATGCCGACGAGCTTGCCCATCATCATCTGAGTTGGTTTGACCGACGAAGCGATTACTTCCACAATGCGGGACGACTTCTCTTCGATCACGCCGCGCATCACCGTGATCCCGTACATCAGGATCGTTATGTAGATAAAGAAGAGCATCACAAAGGCAACGATGACACCAGGCAGCCCGCTCTCTTCGGTCTCGCCTTCCGGCGTGGCCTTGCCTGTCTTTATGTCCACGGATTTCAAGTAGCCCGCAACTTTCTCGGGTGGGACGTTTGCCCGCACAAGCCTTCGCGCGACGATCGCATCGCTGATGGAGTGCTCAACGTTCGAAATGGAAAAGTCGCTGGGGTTCTTGGCGTAGTATTCAGGTCGAGCATCGTCAAGCACTCCCGCAGGGAGCACCAGGTAGGCCTTCTCGGAATCCTTCACAGCCTCATCTCTGTACGGTTCCTTGTATGCCTTGTCGATCGCCTGGTCGGGCGGAACGACAACGTGGCTTAGCGAAAATCTAGTCAACCGTATCTTCTGATCCTCGCCCCCGGATGCCTCCGCAGAAGACCCGCTCAGCCGATTCTTGAGGACGTCAAACAGCTCCGGGTCGCCGCTTTGATCCAGGACGGTTATATGGCGCTGACCCCCGCCGCGCGTGGCCAGAAACCCAGGCAGAATAGTCAGCACCCCCAGCAGGAACGGCGTGAGCAGCGTGCCGATTACGAAAGCTTTGGTTCGCACACGCGTCAGGTACTCACGCTTGAGTATTACGAGTGTCTTTTTCATTATTCCCCTTCACGCTCTCTTTAAATATCTCGTGCAGCGATGGCTCGACCAGTTCGAAGCGGTTGACCCGCGCTCCCGCAGCCAGGGCACGCCGTAAGATCTCCTGGGCGTCAGCACCGTCGTTGAGCAGGAGTTCGCTGTAGTTCGCAAACGTGTTTTGCCGTTTGATAAGGTCATCGCCCAGAAATGAGTTGGGACCTTCATAGTCCAGTCTTACTGTGTTACGCCCGAAGCCTCGCTTTACTTCGCGCAGGTTTCCGCCAAGGACCTGAGTGCCGTGGTTGATCAGGCATATGTCCTCGCACATCTGTTCGACCTGCTCCATCTGATGGGTCGAAAAGATGATGGTCGCACCCTTCTCTCGCAAGTCGAGAATCGCTTCCTTGAGCAGATCGACGCTCACCGGATCGAGGCCCGAGAAGGGCTCGTCGAGAATCAAAAACTCCGGCTGGTGCAGGACCGCAGCAATGAATTGAACTTTCTGCTGCATGCCCTTCGAGAGGTCGGCGGCCTTCTTGTCCTTCCAATCCGAAAGCTCCATCCGTTTGAGCCACTGGTCCACTCGCTGGCGGGCCACATCTGTCGGGACCCCCTTCAGGTTCGCGAAGAAGGTGAGCTGCTCGCCTATCTTCATCTTCTTGTAGAGGCCTCGCTCTTCGGGCAGGTAACCGATGCGCTGCTGCAACTCGGTGGTGACGTGCTCGCCGAGCACCACGACCTCACCGTTATCGGGTGCGAAGATGTTGACAATCATCCGTATCGAGGTAGTTTTGCCCGCGCCGTTCGGGCCGAGCAGGCCGAAGATCGCGCCTTTCCTGACTTCGAAAGTGAGGTTCTTGACTGCTACAAACTCATCGAATCGTTTGGTGACGTTCCTGAGTTCAACGACATTCATTCAGTTCTTCTCCTGGTTGGTTTGAAATCCGGAAGACGGCCCGCGGTATGTTTCCATGACGGACTCGTAATTTGCTCACCCACGCCGGCTCACTTTGCGCGATTTCACTCCGCACTTTCAAGTCGGTCCAGCGAATTCGAATCCTGCTTTCGCGGTTCAAAGGTGCGAGTTGTGTGTTCTGTGACGCTGTGCAGTGTCACCGGCGGAGCTTCGATCATAGGCGGATCGGCATCGCGCCTGGGTTTGGGCCTGGATCTCGTCTTTTTGCCGGCACCCGGGCTTGTCCCTGCGAGACGCAGCACCATGTACACGAGCACCGCAAGAACGCCTACGAACGATAACGAGCCGAATACAACGAGGGCGATTGGAAAATCCTTATTGACCAATGGATTTTGGGCCAGTACGAAGCTCATTCCAAAGATCGCGGCCAAACCGCCGAATCCAATCAGGACTGTGAACAGCGCCAGAGACCACGCGACCCAGTTTGCCCGCAAACGTGGCTCATCATCGCTCTTGTTTTCGAACGAACTCAAAGAGGCCCCACACTGCTTGCAGTAGTTCAGTCCCTGAGTCGAATGGTCTCCGCAGTCCGGACAATACATTTTGACTCCTAAGATTCTCGATCCCTGTACAAAGCGGGATCGAAGTTTCGAGTTGTCTGTTCGGTGACGCTCGGGATCACCGAGGGCGGCGCCGGAAGCTGGACAGGCTTGTGCTCGCCCGTATTCTGCTGTTTATGGACGAGAGGCGAATCGTGCGATTGCTGACCCAAACCGAGCAGTTTCGAGAAGAGGCGAATAAGCAACGCGACGGTTCCAAACACCGTTGCAGACCCAAACATGACCATTAATCCGGCGATTGTCGCGGCTCCGCTGACCCCAGTCGTGCCGGGATTGATTGGGCGGACGAGATACAGCGCGTTGCTGAACACGATACCGAGGCCGCCAAGCGTCACCGCCACAGTCGCGAGCGCCATTGCCCACGCGGTTCCGGCGGCTGCCCGGACACGGGGCCTGTTCTCGCTTGACCTGATCGGATTGGTTGGCGGAGCCAGATTAGATCCACATCGCTTGCAGTAGTTCAGTCCCTGCGTCGATTCAGCTCCGCATACCGGACAATACATGAGCTTCTCCTCCAACTAAACGGCCGGCGACCCGAAATTTACCGCGCCTCGGGTTCTTTGTAGTTTGCATGTTCAAAGTTGCGAGTCGTGTTTTCGGTGACGCTGGAAATCGCTCGCGGCGCAGCGCCAAGTTGCGGAGCCTCTGGTGCGATCACTTTGCCGGGACTCTTGTGAGGTGTCTCCTGCGAATCCTGCATCATGGTGATGAGCCGCGACAGTTGTCTGATCAGGAGAGCCGCTATTCCCAGGATCACTGCAGCGCCACAAACTACAATACCCATCACAAGCCTGTGATCAGAGCTCACGATGACCATCGGTATCGCCGTGCCGAACATTATCGCAAGACTGGCGAACCCAAAAACGGCAATCGCCCAGAACATCCCTGTAAGCTTTGCCGGGTTCATGCGCTGGTCGGAGGAAACGGGTGCCTGCACGAGACTGCTGCCGCACTGCTTGCAGTAGTTCAGTCCGAAGGTCGATTCAGCTCCGCAGTTTGGACAGTTCATGTTCTATTCGTCCTCTGCTGCTCTCTTAACCCGGTGCGCATCGAAGGTACGCGTAGTGTGTTCCGTCACGCTGGCGCCGCTGTCCGCAAGCGGCGCGGCTATCTGAACGGGAACGGGAGTGTATGTGCTTACTGCTGGTCTTGGCGGCGGCGACAACGCGCCGGTCGATTGACGAGGCATGCCGATCAAACGCGAAATCTGCCAGACCAATAGCACTGAAATAGCAAAGACCATCGGCAATCCAAGAAGAAGGATCAACTTTGGCAGAATTCCCGCGGTGCCTTGACGGGACATATCTTCCACGTAGCTCAGAACCATCCCGAGGCCTCCCAGAGTGACGACTGCGGTGCCCAGTGAGAGGCTTGCAAGGGCAAATGCGAAATGGGAGCCCTTCAGCCCGCCCCCGACTGCCGGCTCGGTCGTCTGCAAAGCGACAGTAAGGTTCGCGCCACATCGCTTGCAGTAGTTCAGCCCCTGAGTTGATTCGACTCCACAAACCGGACAGTACATATGCCTTCCTTACCGGCGATGGGGCTGGCCGCGTCCTTCGACCGAGTCACTGCATCGCTCTGCTATAAAGTCGAGTGCATGTGGGAGCCCAGCTGTACTACGACCCATGCGACTGGCAAGTTCGCCGCCGTTCGGCACCAGGGAGAATCATAACAGCGCCGGAAGAGAGGGTCCAAATGCGAAATGCGAAATGCGAAATGGGGAATTCTCGCACTTCGCACTTCGCATTTCCTTTGGGCTGTCATTTGAGCAAAACTTGCGGACGGTCAAATCCGCGTGCTAGATTGACGCTTTCCTTGACGCATTCATAATACTCTTTTGCCTTGATGGCCTCGGGGGTTACAACGATGACACAATCTGCAGCAGCACCGTCTGAAAGCGCTCCTCGCCCGCTCACTTCATTGACGGATGAAGAGTCGCTCTTCCGCCAGTCGGTTCGCGAGTTCGCCGATAGGCAGGTCCGCGCGCTGGCCGCCGAGATGGATGAGCAGGGCAAGTTCTCGTCCGATCTTATCCAGCAGCTATTCGAGCTTGGGTTGATGGGCATCGCCATTCCAGAAGAGTACGGTGGACAGGGCGGGAGCTTCTTTAATTCAATCCTGGCTGTCGAAGAGTTGTCGCGCGCCGATGCGTCCGTCGGCGTCGTGGTTGACGTGCAAAACACGCTGGTCAGCAACGCCATTCTCCTTTGGGGCAACGAAGAGCAGAAGCGGCGCTACTGCACGCGGCTCGCCGCCGACACCGTGGGAGCGTATGCTTTGTCGGAAGCGGGTTCGGGAAGCGATGCCTTCGGATTGGCCACCAGAGCCACAGACAAGGGAGACAGCTTCGTACTGAACGGCCAGAAGATGTGGATTACCAACGGCAACGAAGCGGGCCTGTTCATCATCTTTGCCAACGTCGCTCCCGACAAGGGCTATCGCGGAATCACCGCGTTTCTGGTCGAGAAGAATCTCCCTGGGTTTACGGTGGGGAAAAAAGAGAACAAGCTCGGCATCCGGGCGAGCTCGACCTGCGAGCTGATACTTGAAGACTGCGTGGTAAAGAAAGAGAACGTGCTTGGCGAGGTGGGTAAGGGATACAAGATCGCAATCGAGACGCTCAACGAGGGCCGCATAGGAATCGGCGCGCAGATGGTTGGTCTGTCGCAGGGCGCGCTCGAGTGCGGCATCAACTATACAAAGGAGCGCAAGCAATTTGGCCAGGAGATAGCAAAATTCCAGGCAGTCCAGTTCCAGATCGCCCAGGCCGCAACCGAACTCGAAGCCGCGCGCCTGATGGTCTACAATGCCGCGCGACTGAAGGATGCCGGCGAAGACTACGTCCGGCAGGCTGCGATGGCGAAGCTCTTCACTTCCCAGGTCGCGGAGCACGTCACGTCTCTGGTCGTCGAGCTCTATGGCGGTTATGGCTATACAAAAGACTATCCCGCCGAGAAGTATTACCGAGACGCCAAGATCGGCAAGATCTACGAAGGCACGTCGAACATGCAGCTCCAGACCATAGCTAAGTTGGTTATTGGGGACGTTTGAGTCCTCGTGTATAGCTGCAGGCTCGTTCGGGTCGCTCGCTGCAGCCCTGCGTCAAGTGGCTGAAGGAAATGTCGGCGTTTGGCCTGATACCTGAAATAGTAGTCGTCCCTGGAGGCAGCTTTTTGATGGGCTGCGATGCGGGAGCGGAGAACGAGCACCCGGTGCATCGCGTCAGGGTTGACCGCTTCGGGCTGGGTCGCACGGCTACGACGAACCGCCTCTATCATCTCTTTCTACAAGCGACCGCGCGCGCAGCTCCGCCTTGCTGGAACGACCCGCGATTCAATCATCCGGACCAGCCGGTCACGAGTGTGAGCTGGTTTGACGCAGTGGCCTATTGCGAGTGGCTCGCTGCGAGTACCGGCAAGCCCTACCGGCTGCCTACCGAGGCAGAGTGGGAACGAGCCGCGCGGGGAGGATCCGAAGGCAGGCTTTACACCTGGGGTGACGAGCCTCCCCAGGAACAGCCGCGATACTCTGAACTCTGGCTTGACGGCCCCGAGCCTGCCGGAATGCGGCCGCCGAACGGATTCGGGTTGCATGACATTTCAGAGAACGTTCACGAGTGGTGTTCGGATTGGTATGACGAGCGCTACTATGAGGTGTCGCCGTCAACGAATCCTCAGGGACCTGCTTCGGGGACGCGGCGAGCGTCGCGAGGCGGTTCGTGGAGGCACCAGATCAAGATCACCCGAGTGGCGGCGCGGAGCAGCATTCCTCCGGAGTTTCGGTACAGCGACTACGGATTCCGCTGCGCGATGAGTTTGTAATACTGCCCAGGCGGCACACCGCAAGGCCCGTTGCAGACAGACCAAGCTCGAGCGTTAACAGTGAGAAGAGCAACGAAAACAGGGGGAAGGGGTCAATGGCTGCCGATCATGACCATAGCTGTCTTCATGATGGCAGCCGCCGGTGCAGGGTTTGCACTTTATACGATTCTGCCTGCCATCATGGATGAACATGCAAAGTATTCCCTCGCCAGATTCGCCGCGATTCTGGTCGCGACGTTTCTCATGGTAGCCCTGGCGGCCCGATTGAGACGTCGATGATGGAAGAGGAGCTACCCGCAGATGTCGCAGACTTCGCAGATCTAAATACTGAACGTGAAGTGCCCACCTCGTGCGTTTTGAGTAGTCTTGGCGTGGTTGTACAACTGCGTTATCTGCGTAATCTGTGGACGATAATCAGGAGAGACGAAACACTTCTCGACCGGCGACGAACGTGGCGATCACTGCGCCGCGAAGCCGCCAGTCGCTGAAAGGCGTGTTATGGCTCTTGGAGTGGAACAGATGCGGATCGACCTTCCATGGCCGCTCGGTATCGATGATCGTTACATCGGCGATCGCTCCTGGAGCGAGCGTTCCACCGGCGAGTGAGAATGCCCGCGCCGGTCCTACTGTCAGCAGCTCGATGAGCCGCGAAAGAGAAATCACCCCTGAATGATACAGGGCCTTGAGCGCGACCCCCAGGGCCGTCTCGAGTCCGACAACTCCGAAGGGCGCGCGGTCGTATTCGAGCATCTTCTCGTCCATATGGTGCGGCGCGTGGTCCGTAGCTATCGCGTCGATGGTGCCGTCCGAAACCGCTTCAATTAATGCAAGCCGATCTTCTTCAGAGCGCAGGGGCGGGCTCATCTTGGTGTTGGTATCGAAGCCCATGACCGCCTCGTCTGTGAGCGCCAGGTGATGCGGTGTTACTTCGCAGGTCACCGGAATGCCGCAGTGCTTTGCTGCACGAATCAATTCCACCGCGCCCCTGGTTGAAATATGAGCGATGTGCACCCGCGCGCCGGTCAACTCCGACAGCAGGATGTCCCGGGACACATGGCTTTCTTCGGCAGCGCCGCTCATTCCCCTCAAACCAAGCAGTGTAGAATAGCGCCCCTCGTGCATCACCCCACCCGCCGAGAGGTTCAAGTCCTGACAATGATCGACGATGACCAGCCCATGATCATGGGCGTACTCCATTGCATGGCGCATCACCTGCGAGTTCATCACTGGCCGTCCGTCGTCCGACACGGCAACCGCGCCGGCCTCTTTCATCTCGGCCATCTCTGCGAGTTCTTCGCCTTTGGAGCCTCGAGTGATCGCCCCGATGGGATGCACCCGAGCGAAGCCGGCAGCGCGCCCCTTTTCGATTATGTAACGTGTGATCGAAGCGCTGTCGTTAACAGGATCGGTGTTAGGCATTGCGCAGACCGACGTGAAACCGCCTGCGATGGCCGCTTTCGCGCCCGAGGCGATCGTCTCCTTGTACTCATCGCCGGGTTCGCGGAGGTGAACGTGAAGATCGATAAAACCCGGCGACACGACGAGTCCATTCGCGTTGAAGACCTCGGCATCGGCGTCCAGTAGATCGCTTCCAAGAGTCTTGACGCGACCGTCTTCGAGGAGGAGGTCCGCGACTTCGTCCATGTTTTGCGAAGGGTCGATCACCCTTCCGCCCTTAACGAGCAGCTTCACTGGCTGTCCCTCCCGATTAGAAGAAAGAGAATCGCCATTCGCACAGCAACTCCGTTGGTGACCTGGTCCAGCACCAGCGACCGCGAGCTATCAACCACGTCGCTGTTGATTTCAACTCCGCGATTCACCGGCCCCGGATGCATTACAATCGCATCGGGCGCGGCCAACTCCAACCGCCGAAGAGTAAGCCCGTATTGAATCGAATACTCCTTCAGCGACGGAAAGAACGCATCGCTCATGCGTTCGCGCTGAATCCGCAACATCATTACCACGTCGGCGCCTTCGAGGGCTTCCTCTATGCGATCGCAGACCAACAGCGATCCTTCCGACTCACCGATTAGCCTGTTGTAATCGCTCGGAATCATAGTCCTCGGCCCCGCAACCCTGACGTGTGCCCCGAGCTTGGTCAGCAGGTGAGTATTCGACCGGGCGACGCGGGAATGCATAATATCGCCGATGATCGCCACCTGCAGCCCCGCAATCTGCGGTTTATGTTCACGAATGGTGAAAGCGTCGAGCAATGCCTGGGTCGGATGTTCGTGCGCGCCGTCGCCCCCGTTGACGATCGACGCTTCGACCATGTTTGCAAGCTGATGCGGCACACCCGGCGAGGGATGGCGGATGATGATTGCATCGGGCGCCATGGCCTGGAGGTTTCGGGCGGTGTCGATCAGCGTCTCGCCTTTTGCGACTGATGAGTTCGAGGGTGAAATATTGATGGTGTCGGCGGACAATCGCTTCGCGGCTATTTCGAACGAGGTTCGGGTTCGAGTGGATGCTTCGAAGAAGAGGTTGATAATGGTCTTCCCGCGGAGGGCGGGTACTTTCTTGATGGCGCGAGTGGATACTTCTTTGAATGACTCAGCCGTGTCGAGGATGTTGTTGATCTCCTCGACTGAGAGCTCTCGGATACCCAGAAGGTCTTTCCTGTTAAAAGCCATCATTTGTCATTTGTCACAGGTCATTTGTAACTTGTCATTTGTGCCAGTGACAAGTGACAAATGACCAGTGGCAAGTGACAAATGACATCTTTTCTTATTGTTCGACGACTATTACCTGTTCTTCCTCGTCGTAATCCGTGAGCATCACTTTGATGATCTCGGCGTCCGTTGTCTGGACGTACTTGCCCACGTAATCGGCCTGAATTGGCAGTTCGCGGTGGCCGCGGTCGATGAGAACCGCGAGCTCCACTCTTCGCGGCCGGCCGAAGTCCACGAGCTCGTCGAGCGCCGCGCGGACGGTGCGGCCCGTGTAGAGAACATCGTCGACCAATACTATCGTGCTGTCGGTGATGTCGGCAGGGATATCGGTTTTGTTGACGACCGGACGCGGTCCGATAGTAGACAGATCGTCGCGGTAGAGCGTTATATCCAATTGGCCGGTCGGTGGGCGCTGGCCCTCCAGTTGTTTGATCCTGTCGGCAATTCGTTCGGCGAGAGGAACTCCGCGACGCCTGATCCCAACCAACAGCAGATCGTCGGTGCCAACGTTGCGCTCCACGATCTGAGAAGCCAGCCGCGAGAGCGCCCGCGTAATGCCGCTCGCGTCCATGATCTGCGACTTGAACTTAAGCTCCATTCACACCCCTGATCCGAGAGTCGCCGTGAATATAGCACGGGAAATTCGAAATTCGAAATTCGAAATTCGAAGTTCCCACGTCACAGTCCCAACTTGGGCCACAACTGATCTATTCTCTTCCGAACCTCTTCGCTCATTTGAAGCTCCCTCGGCCAGGGTCGGTCGAAGCCTTCAGTCTTCCACTTGCGCGTCGCGTCAATCCCCATCTTGGAGCCGAAATTCGGAAGCCTGGATGAGTGATCCAACTGGTCCACTGGACCAAGCATGAACTGAATATCGCGCTCGGGATCGATGTTATTCAGAACGCGCCAGGTGACTTCGTTCATGTCGCGCACATTGGTGTCGTCGTCGACCACTATTATGCACTTGGTGAACATGGCTTGAGGCAGCGACCAGACGCCATTCATCACGCGTCGCGCGTGACCGGGATAGCTCTTGCGGATCGATACGATCATCAGGTTGTGAAAGACTCCGGCAAACGGCATGTGGTAGTCGACCACCTCTGAGAACTGGCGCTGCATTAGCGGAAGAAAGATGTGCTCGATCGCCTCCGCCATCCAGCAGTCTTCCTGTGGAGGTTTCCCCACGATTATGGTCTGATAAATCGGCTTCTTGCGATGAGTGACGCAGGTGACGTGAAAGACCGGAAACTCGTCTTCGAGTGAATAGTAGCCCGTGTGGTCTCCGAACGGTCCTTCGAGTCGTTTTTCATTTGAGTCTACGTAGCCCTCCAACACGATCTCGGCAGCGGCGGGCACCTCGACGTCCACCGTTTCGCACTTCACCATCTCAACCGGCTTCTGGCGCAGAAAGCCCGCTATCATCATCTCGTCAATCTCTTCGGGCAGCGGCAGAATTGCGGCGAAGACAGTCACAGGATCGGCTCCTATAGCCACTGCTACGTCGAGACTGCCTCCCCCGGCGCGCCGCAGATTGCGAAAATGCTGGGCGCCGTCTTTGTGAATCTGCCAGTGCATACCAGTGGTCGTTTCATCGTAGACCTGCATTCGATACATGCCGCAGTTGCGCTTGCCCGTCTCCGGGTTTCTGGTGAAGACCAGCGGCAGGGTGATGAAGCGGCCGGCGTCTTCGGGCCAACACTTGATGATGGGAAAATCGAGCAGCGAGAACTTACCTTCGGTCAGTATCCGCTCTTTGCACGCCCCATCGCGGACGACCCTGGGAAACATCCTGGAGACTTCGGCCAGGCGGGGGATCATCTTGATCTTCTCGATCAGCCCCTGGGGTGACTTAACGTCGGTCAACTCTACGATGCGCTCGGCGATGTCCGAGTAGTCGCTTACTCCGAGAGCAAGCTTCATGCGGTCGCGGGTTCCCATCGCATTGATCAACACAGGCATCGAATGGCCGCGAACGTTCTCAAACAGCAGCGCAGGTCCGTTTTGCTTCGACACTCGGTCGGTTATCTCGGAGATCTCTAGTTCGGGGTCTACTTCGACGTCGATACGTTTTAACTGGCCGGTGTTTTCAAGCGCGCGGATGAACTCTCGCAGATCTTCAAAGGCCATGTGGAATAGTCCTTAGGGATGATCGGGCAAATGCGAAATGCGAAATTCGAAATTGCGAAATGCCGAACCCTCGGTAGTTGTGCGCAATTTCGCATTTCGCATTTCGCAATTCGCAATTCTTCATTGAGCTGCAGCCTTTTCACCGCTTTGCTCCGCTGCCTTGGCAGCTCCCAGCAACGAGCGAGCGCGGTTAGGCTGTCGTTCGAGAGCTCGGGCGAATTGCCGGGCGGCCTCTTTGGGCCGGCCGGCTCGCAGCAGAATCTCACCGAGCAGCTCGTGCGAAGGCTTGATAACATCGGGTGGCCCTGAAGGCGGCGACAGCGATTCTTCCAGGGCAACCGCTTTTTTGAGCATCTCAATGGCATCGTCGTACTTGCCTCGTCCCGCGCTGGTCATCGCGGATACGTCGAACTCCATGATCTCGGCCAGTTTGGCCTGATAGCCGCCCTCTCCACTCTCGCTTATGCGTTTTCGCAACGCTTCAAGCTGCGCGATGTACTTGTCGGCGGCGTCGAAGTCCCCCTTACCCGCGGCTGCCATCCCGCGCGCGAACGCGACTCGAGGAGCGCCGGCGCCGCGTCCGTATCCCTGAGGGGTTGCGGGAGCAGCAGCCGGTGCTGGAGCGGCGCCGTGTGCGTGCTCTCCCGAGGCTTCGGTGGGAGCCGATGGAGCGGGGGCTGTAAGCGCTACGTCTTCAAGCAGCTTTGCCAGCGAATCCCAACGCTCGGTCTCGAGGGTGAACATGGTTGCCATGTCGACATAAGCTCTGCGCATTCTCATGTCGTCCGACTCTTTCAGCGCGCCTCGCATTACCCCGAGCAACTCCTCGGCCTTTGAGTAGCGGTTTTGCTGCAGGTAGACATAGGTCAGCCAGGTGAGGCTGTGATAATCGCGCAAAGTCACCGATAGGCTCTTACGTTTGACCCACGCATCGGAGGCTGCCCAGGATGACTCGTTAGAAGCCGCGGCTTCGGTCCACATTCCCAACTGTAGGAAGATGTGCGATGGCATATGCCGCGCGTGATGCGCTTCCGGAGCTATTTCAGCGTAGCGGCGGGCTGCCGGCAAGGCAAGGATGGCATGTTCAGGATCGTCAAACGAATGGATGATGTAATGGGCCGCGCCCGGATGATTCCGGTTCTTCTCGTAGATGTCGAGTGCAATGGCGCCGGCCTTCATCTGGCGCGCGAATCCCGTATCACCGGGCCGCACGGTACCAAGCAATGAGAGCGAATAAAACGCCGCAGCCTCGAGATCATCGGGATAGGCGAGGTAGATCTTCTCCATGGCTTTCGAGTACGCGATGTCGCGGGCCAGCTTGTCGCCTTCGCCGTAGAGTATCTTGACAGCGTTCAGGTACGCCCGTTCGCGCGGGGTGAGCTTATCGATCTCCCGGATGTTCTTCAGGACCTTTCTGGCAGCTTCGGTGTCTTGTTGCGCCCACAGCGGATGGTTGTGAGCCATTGCCTCGCCCCAATATCCCATCATGAAATCGGGGTCCGCTTTGGTCGATTCGCGGAAGGCGTCCAGAGCCTCTTCGAACCAGAAGGAGTGAAGCGCCGCCAGCCCCTGAATGAAATGGGGCTGTGCAGCTTTAGACCCGGAGGTCGGAAAGTTGACCGTCCCGAGCTTTGATTGCTGAGCGAGGCCCGCCGTTCCGAAAGTGAAAATGCAAAAAGCGATTGTCAGAAGCGAGGGGGCGAATCGAGTCAGTGTCCGCGACATAGACGAAACCTCCATTTTCCGCGACTGTTTGAAGGATCAGCGAGGAGATTCTATCCGTGGCTGCACAGGGGCACAAGTTTTTTCAGAAAAGGGGATACAGCGATGCCACTGAGATTCAAAGTTACAAAGCCGTTCAAGCTCCGCCCTTCTCAGTGGGAAGCCCTTTCGCGGCCCAGTCCTCTGAAAAGTTGGTGGGGAGATTCAGAACCTTGATCATCTTGAAACCCATCTCCTTCAACATGGTGTGCGTGGGCCGTATGTTCGGGCAATCCTTCCACGGACAACAGCCGCAGTAGTAGACGATCTGGCTGCTTCGCGGCATCCCCTCGACCAGCTTTTTGAGCATAGCGAGGCCTTCAGCGTTACTGGCCGGACCCGCATACTTCGAGCCGGGGATGTGACCGAGCCGGTACAGGTGAACGATGCCCACCTGCAGGACAATGGGTTTGGTTGCGCCCGAAAGCGATTTGGCTAACGCATCCGGCTCAACAACCTCTCCAGCAGACCACGGATCGTCACGTTCATTGTGACTCACGCAAGCGGCCTCCCTCGCTCGCTCCGATGCGAAATGGGCATGCTTGCCGTGTCCATAAAGAAGTTGAGCGAGTCCTGTCAGAGCAACGGAAACCGCAATAGTAAGAAGAATCCTGTTTGTCGCAGGGTGACGCATACCGAACCTCCTCTGTTTTCTTACGCGAACGCGGAGCTTAGCACAAGCAGAACCCTGAACGCCCGGGATTTCGTGAAAACACGGGGAACCCGAATCGCAGAATCGAGGGCCTGGCCCCCGTCACACACTTTTGACTGTGACTGGGAAGATATACAATTCTCCCTGTCCACAATCCAAATCTCACGAAAGGGTTAGCCTACAATGAAGAGAACTGTTTGTGTAGTAACCATCTTATTCTGGATTGCGGCCAGCGCGAGAACCGCAGCGGCCCAGTCAGGCGATCCAGTTCAAGCGAAGGCTTCCAACGCTGAAGCAGTCCATTCAACCGCCAGTCGACCTAAAGAGGCTGTCAGTGAGGTCGAACTGCTCAAACATAGAATCGAGGAGCTCGAAGATCAGAATCGCACGATGATGCAACTGCTGATCGACCTCAAGTCCAAAGTTGAGGAGTCCGCAAATGTGGCTAAGACAAGCAACACTCGGATGAACTCGATGGACGCCACTAACCTTGATAGGTCACCGAAATCAGCGGTCGCAAAAGCCGATACCCTAGCCTCATCTTCCCAGCTGTCTGCAGGTTCTGCGAAACCTGTGGAACAGCGCAGGCCTGCTCCGGCGGGTTCCCGAAGTTCGTCGGAAGCCGATTCATCAGTCCAACAGGATCAGCTCCGATGGACGAATCTCATCAGCGAAGGAAACACCTTGAAGTTTTATGGATTCCTGCGACTGGATTTGGACTTTGACAGTCAGCGCCCCAACAACGGGCAGGCGCCTCTCTTCATTACCTCGCCGGACCCGGTCCTGGGCCAGGGAGACGCCGGCAGCTTCTCGATGCATCCACGCCTCAGCCGATTCGGCGTCGACTATACCGGCAAGCCGATCAGCGGGCTGTACGACGGCAAGGTCGCCGGCAAGCTCGAACTCGATTTCGAGAATGGGGGTTCCGAGTCGCGACAAATCATTCGTATCCGCCAGGCCTATCTGCGCGTGAATTGGGGTCAGTTCTCGGTCCTTGGAGGGCAGGCCTGGGATGTGGTCTCGCCGCTGTTGCCGACGGTTAACAATGACACCGCGATGTGGAATGCGGGCAACATCGGGGATCGCCGGCCGCAATTCCGCGTCGCTTACGAGCCAAAGTCGGGCAAAGGCCAATGGTCGCTGGTGGGAGCAGCCGGATTGACCGGTGCTATTGACGCCGTGGACCTGGATGCAAACGGTTTTCGCGATGGGGAAGAGTCTAAGCGCCCAGATGCTCAGGCGCGCATCGGCTATTCCCATCCTCTATGGGTCAAAGATCAAAGTGTGAGCTTTGGTGTGTCCGGTTTTTATGGATGGCTGAATACAACCAGACCGGTCACAGGCGCGAATCGCAGAAGCTTCCGAAGTCAGGTCGTGAATGTGGACTACACTCTTCCGCTCGCGAGTCGAGTCAGCCTGCGAGGTGAAGGATGGTGGGGCCGCAATATGAGCGACACTCGTGGCGGCGCAGGGCAGGGGATTAAGTTTCTAACCGGAACCGAGATACGAGGTCGAGGCGGTTGGTCGGAGCTCAGCGTAAAGGCGTCGCGCTACTACTCGTTTCACCCGGGCTTCACTACAGACGATCCGTTTGATCCTGACATTCCAGCGACTGGGCGCACCCGAAACGAGGCTTTCTATCTCGGCAACCGGATCTCGCCGGGCGGGAGCTTCCTGATCGGCGTCGACTACCTGAGATGGAAGACCAGCTACAAAGGTCTAACTCGCGGATTGGACAACCGCGTGAATGTGTTTCTGCAATACAGTTACTGACTGAAAAACGTTTTACGTTTTGCGTTTTACGTTTTGCGTTTGTCAATATTGTCCACGGTCCGTCGCAGGTTGAACCAACGTAAAACGTAAAACATAAAACATAAAACGTTTATCGTTTGCTCACATAGGGGTTGTCTGTCTCGTAGAAGCGCCACTCGAGTTCCGCCGCCCGCGAGATCCCGATTCGACGGCTGCTCGATATTGCTGGATCATCGGTGCGCGGGCGTAGCTTGATCTCGCGGCCGATGTGTCTGCCGTTCATTCTCAAGTCGATTCCGAACGCCTCACAGAGCCGGCCCGGTCCGCTTGCAAGCTTCTTCATCTCGGTCGTCTCTCGCCGCTTCATCATCAGATCGGTTCCCCTGGCCGGTTCGGCTGCGCGAATCAGCACGGCGCCGGGTCCCTCTCGATCGGTGGTGAAGTTGAGGCAGTAGTACATCCCGTAGATGAAGTAGACATATACGCGCCCGAAAGTCTCGCGCATCGTTGATGCCTGGTTGCGGCGCGTCACCGAGTGCGAAGCAGCATCCGTTGTGTAGGCCTCCGTCTCGACGATGCGGCCTTCGCAGCGGCCGACCACCAGGGTCGCGCCGATGAGCTCGCGTGCGACCAGGAGGGTGTCGCGCGAGAAGAAGTCCGGGCTGAGGTGTGTCATATGGTCAGAATTGAGCCTCCGGCCGCGCGCTGATTCCAACACCACGAGCGCCCGCCACGCGGTCATAGCTCGAGTCTTCTCCTGGCGACGCGCGGAGTCGTGCCGGCAAGTCAGCATTTTACCTGCCGGGGCTTGGGTGATTCCACCGGCGCGTCGCTCCCTCGCGTCAAAGTGTTTGAATTTCCTGATCCAGCCGCTAGAATGTCCGTTCCCTCTTTGCGCGGCCCATCGCGCCCGAGGGATCAATACTTCGAGTGGAGGAGGGGAAATGGCAGAAGTTACCTTCAAAGGCAATCCGATCAGTTTGGGCGGTAGCGAAGTCAAAACGGGCCAGGACGCGCCCGACTTCACGGCGCTGGACACATCACTCCAACCTGTGCGACTGAGCGACGCAAAGGGCAAGGTGATCATCCTCAGCGCGGTGCCGTCGGTCGATACTCCTGTGTGCGACACCGAGACCAGGCGTTTCAACGAAGAAGCTTCGAAACTGGGCGAGGGAATAGAGGTCTGGACCCTGAGCATGGATCTGCCGTTCGCGCAGAAGCGCTGGTGCGCCGCCGCAGGGATAGATCGCGTCAAGTTGCTTTCGGACTTTCGCGAGAGGTCGTTCGGCCCAAACTATGGCGTCGTGATAAAGGACAGCGCGTTGGCTGGGCTGCATGCGCGTGCTGTGTTTGTCGTGGGCAAGGACGGCAAGGTGAAGCATGCTGAGTATGTGAAGGAGATTGCCAGCGAACCGAACTATGATGCTGCGCTCAAGGCCGCGTCTGCGGCTGCCGGGAGTTAGTTAGGTATCGGCGATGAGCGATGAGTTGTGATGCACTCATCGCTCATCGTTGGATAATGTCTTTCTGCTGGCCCGCTCTGGGGCCGTGTGTTATAAACGATGTTGGCTTTACTCTTCCTAGAAGGATCGACTCGATTCTCCTCAGTTATAATTGCAAACAGCGGGGACGAATCTGATGCAGGTGCAGCGCCTCAATCTTATGCTGGACTCTGTCAGCCGGCTGATTCGTCGCGGCGCGATGTCGAACGCCACCAACCTGCTGACTAAGCTTCGCCCTGTCGATATAGCGCAGCTACTCACTCAGCTTCCCCAACACGAACGCGAAACGATCTTTCATGCCCTGGTCCAGGGAGACCTGACCAAGACGGCGGAAGCGCTGTCGGAAATGGGCACGGACGCTTCGGTTGCGCTGCTGACTACTCTGGGCAGCAATGATGTCTCCCGGCTTCTTCAGGAGCTACCGTCCGACGACGCCGCGCTGCTCGTTTCGGAGCTGCCGGACGAGCTGCGCGACGAGCTGCTGGACGCGATGAAGGTCGAGCACTCGACCGACGTTCAGGAGCTGCTGGGGTTTGCCGACGAAACGGCCGGGCGCATAATGACGCCCGACTACTTCGCCCTCGATGAAGATGTGACGATCTCTGAGGCCATCACCGCGCTGCAGAGGCGCTCAGAAGACTTCGAAATGGCCTTCTATCTGTACGTAGTCGATTCGCGCAATCACTTGCTGGGAGTCGTGAGTTTGAGGCAACTGCTTCTGAACCCGCCGTCGACTCCGCTCCGCAAGATAATGATCACCGACGTGATCAAAGTTTCGGCCGATACCGACCAGGAAGAGGTTGCGCGAATCGTGGCGACCTATAACCTGCTGGCGGTTCCGGTGGTCGACGAGGAGAACAAGCTGGCGGGGATCATCACCGTAGACGACATAATTGACGTCATGCGAGAGGAGGCGACCGAAGACATTTACGCGCTTGCGGGCGTTGACGCGGACGATCGGGCGATGGGCTCGCCGTTGAACTCGGTGCGGCGACGATTGCCGTGGCTGATGTTATCGCTGGGCGCCGCGCTGATCGCGGTTGCGATCGTTCGATTCTATCTCGATACGATCCAAAAATCGCTGGCTTTGGCGGTGCTGCTTCCGGTTGTGGCTACGATGGGGAGCAACGCGGCGACGCAGACAATGACGGTTGTGGTGAGGGGCATCGGCCTGGGCGAGGTAGGCTGGGATACCGGCAGACGAGTAGTGCTCAAAGAGTCACTGGTGGGACTGATCAACGGAGTGCTGGTAGGCGCGATCGTGTTTGGGATAACGGCGATCTGGTTTTCGCCGGGGCTTGCAGCGGTGCTGGGGTTCACGATGGTGCTGAGTCTCCTTATCGCTGGAGCGCTTGGGACTCTTGTTCCGGTGTTATTGAAGCGCTTGAGAGTCGACCCCGCGCTTGCGTCTTCAATGTTCGTTGTGACTTTCACCGACGTGATCACGTTCTTCTTCTACCTTGGGATAGCTACCCTCCTGATGAAGAAGTTCAGTCTGTAGCGAGGGTCGGCGATGTTAGATCAACGGGAGGTCAGCGAGGACAGCGGGGAAGAGCGGCTCTTTTCATGGCGTAGAATCAAAATTGCTGTACTGGGGTCCCTTGCCGCAATAGTGATCGGACTTGTGGTGGTTAGCCTCTATACGGGCGTGAGTCCGATGGAAACCTTATTCGGGAGACAGAAGGTCGAAAGTCCCGATTTAGGCAAGCAGGCCTACACGAAGGGCACGGATTTTTTCATCGGGATAATCAAAGGGGAAGGCGTCACTCCGAAGCGCATCAAGGTCTACTACATCGAGCAGGCGGGGGGACAGATGATTGAGGTAGCGAAAGAGAGAGTCGAGGTACGGGAGTCCAGCAAACCGGCTGCCGGCGGCAAGTGATCTTGGATTTTAGATTTTAGATTTTGGATTGCGGAATCCAAAGCCTGAATCCGAAATCCAAAAATCTAAAATCCAAAATCTCTGTGGTCCCTTGTCACTAGTCTGCGCGTCTAGTAGTATTGCGCGCGACACACTCGCTACACCTAAGTTCTAACAGGAGGAAAACACAGATGAGTACGCCGTATGGGGGACTGACCGGAAAGACGAAAACGCTCGGTCTCGACTATAGTGTTGCCGGACTTCTCGCCTATTTGCCGATCTGCTGCATTAACGTGATCTGTTCCCTGATCTGGCTCTTCACCGAGCCCAAGGAGAACAAGGTCCTGCGCTTTCACTCAATGCAGAGCCTGTTATTGATGCTCGCGTCTATCGTTTGTTGGGTCGTTTTATGGATTCTCCAGGTAACTCTGTTGGCAGGGGCATCAGCGACTGGTTCAGGCGCCGTGGGTGGTGCAGCTGCGGGCGGAAGTGTCTTGATCTTGCTTTTACAGTTGGTGCTCGGGGGAATCATCCTGATTGTGGATATCGTCGCGATGGTGAAGGCGTACCAGGGCCAGATATGGAAGATCCCGGTTATCGGCAACATCGCGGACAAGAATACGTAGCCCGCCGGCGAGTGCTTCATTTCGGCGCTCAGTCACCGTTGAATTCATCGCGGTCAGAAATCGGTCAATAATTTCCAGTAGCGTTTGGTTTCCCGAGGTGCGGGAATACCGCGTAGTGGCGAGGAGTCTCAAAGACTGTGCCCGATTACTGGCACGCAGCATTGCCATTTATTTTCTGGAAACACATGCGACTGTTGGTAGCGCAGCCGGCATAGATGGGCCTGGGAACGGGACAGGAATGAGTGATCCTCCGCCGGACAGACTTGCTCCAGGGGTATACAGGGCCGGAGACTATAAACCGCCCCGGGATCCTTTAGACGGCAGGACCAAAGTGCTGTCGTTCAGTTACAGGACCGCAGCCTTGTTTTGCTACTTCCCGCTATGCTGCTGCTGGCTGAACGTGATTGCTTCGTTCTTGTGGCTTGCGACCGAACCAAACGAGAATCGGTTCGTTCGGTTTCACGCTTTCCAGGGCCTGCTTCTCGCGGCAGTTTCTTTAGGCGTTGCGTTAGTCTTCCGCATCCTGGGCGCGGGCGCCAGACTATCGGCGATGGTCGGACCCGGTGGCGACGTGGCCGGCCTCGGCGCCAGTATTCTGATCGACATTGTAGCGGCCGTCTTTTTCATACCGATACTGGTCATTCACATCATTGCGATGGTGAAGGCAGGGCAAGGCGAGTCGTGGAAGCTGCCCGTCATCGGCGATATCGCCGATCGGAAAGCATGAAAGGAAGGAATGAGTACCCCACCACCATACGGCAATCCCCAGGAAGGCTATCCGGGCGGAGGCTATCCCCCACCTCCCGGTGGATACCAGGGTGGAGGATACCCTCCGCTGCCTCCGCGAAGATCGGGCTATGTCGGTCAGGTGACTGTAGTCGCGATACTTATGATAGTTCAGGGTTCGCTGGTCGCTCTAATCGGTTTGGCCTTGATGATCATAGGGCCGGCGATGTTCGCCTTGAGTGGTTCAGGTCATCAGGCCCAGGACGAGCGGATCATAACCCAGGTTGGAGGAGTATTCTATCTCCTGTTTGGTGGGCTGCTGGTGGGCGCGGGCGGGCTGAACATTGTGGCAGCCGTCAAGAATCTGAAGTACCGCGGACGGACGCTCGGCATCACGGCTTTGTGCCTCGGTACCCTGGCGATGTTCACTTGTTACTGCGCTCCTACGGCTATCGGATTGTTGATCTATGGATTGATCATCTATCTGAATCAGGATGTGAGCCGCGCTTTTGAGATGGGCGAACAGGGAGCGAGTCCGGACCAAATAAAGAATAGCATTTGAATCTGTTTCAATGACCCTTGCGCAGCTCTTGTCCGGCTGAACGCCGAGCAGGCGATCCGTGGCGCAACGCGGCCAGCATTTCCGCGGATGCCCTCCAGAGGCCGCTCTTCCAGATCACAAGCGTGCATAGCAGGAGCCCGATTGTCCCAGCCACGCCGCCCTCCGGTCCATAGCCGCCCCCTGACAGCCAAATCGGCGCACCGGGTTTGCCGATGAGCCAGGCGAGTGGGACGAAGTCGGTGATCCCGCTGACAGGCAATCCAAAGATGAACCCCATCGTGAAGTTCCACGACATGTGCAACGCAGTAGCAAACCAGAGGCTTCGAGTCATCCAATATGCGGCGCCAAGCCAGACCCCCGCCAGAACTGTATTGACTGTAGACAGGACCGTCACGCTTCGGTTACCAAGGTGGAGCAGCCCAAAGGCAACCGAGGTCGCCGCAATTGCGAAGACCGGTCCAGCAGCGTGAGCCAGCGCTTGAAACGCGAAACCTCGAATCAGCAATTCTTCGAAGGCTGCCGCCAGCAGAAAGAAGATGAAGAGCGCGATGAATCCCGAAGCGAGGCTTGCGACATCAGTGGTTTGTGTTCTGAATGAAGCCGAGCCCGCGAGGAACATGATTCCGACTGACAGCCCCAGCGAGACCGCTCCGAGGGTCAAGCCAAGTCCGAAATCACGCCACCAGCCCGGATGGAGCTTGTAGCCTACCGAGGCGAGGCTGCGCCGTTCGAGCAGGCGCGCACAGAAGGCCGACGCGAGGATGACGCTGAACAGACTGATGATTGTAATGATGAAGGACCCGGCCAGCTTCTGTGCCGGTGACACGTCGGCGTACGTGCCGCCGATCGCGTCCTGGACAGCGAGAATGACGCCGCCAATCGCCGCCAACGCGGCAAACAAAGTCGAAAGGATCAGAAAGATGACGAAGAAGACGAGCACGCGCCATCCGCATCGCAACTCACCTTCGTCGTTAACAAGGAGGGTCTTTGCAGCATCTCGCGCGTAGCTCATCCCGCGCGACTCTATTGGTCATGGAAAGTGCTGTCAAGGAGAGAGGAGTCAGGAGAAATGCGAAATGCG
>DASYSA010000168.1:0-7293 GCA_036003885.1 Blastocatellia bacterium
CGGCACGTCATATTCAATCGGCATTGGGATGATCAGGTCCGGCTCGCCCCAGCTCCAACCCCTGGCGAACTTCGGAAGAGCGGGCAAGTCGCCGTCATTCCCCTTCTGCGCGCCGCCGTCTACCCAGGCTACGATCATGTCGATCTCTTTCTGCGTGAGCCTCCGGTCATTGCGAAACTGAAGCGACGAGGCGGGGTCGGCGTACCACGGCGGCATGCTTCGCTCGGCGACCTGCTCACGGATCGCCTTGCTCCACGGGCGGACTTCCTGATAGGAGGTCAGGGGCATCGGCGCAACTTCCCCGGCGCGATGGCAGGTGGCGCACTTGTTGAAGATGATTGTCGCGACGTCTTTGGCGAAGGTTGGGGCCGCCTTTTGATCGGCTGCGCTTCTGGAATTCGCCAACGTCACCCCAATCGCGAGCGCCGCCGCCACAATGAGCATCAATCGTCTCATCTTGTTCTCCTTACCATCAACCGGGGCCTCAGCGGACCTTTGAATCCTCTCGCGAACGGGGCGAGTCTAAGAATCGCCGCGTCGACCGGCGCTACCTGGCAGCTGTCTCACGCTGCACCCGAAGGTTCTGGCCATCGAGTGTGTAATCCACGTAGCCGATCATCATCTCTTCCCAGGTCTGCGGTCCCCACTGAACCAGCTTGGTCGGGTCCGGGTTGTATTTATTCCTGGTGGAGTTGTCGTAGTGCGCGAGGCATTCCAGTCGGCTTCCCTTCGGCGCGGCGATCGGCTCCTTGAGGAAGTAGGTCATCTGCCAGTTGAAATCGTATCGTGGAACCGACAGCAGGACTTTCGATGTCCCGTCGGGGTAGACCAGTCGATATTGAAAGTCTTTACCGCGAAAGTGCATGTGTGGATGAAGGCTGTCGATGTGACTGTCTTCCTTGAACGCCAGTGTCGAGGCCGCCTCGTAGTTCGGATCTCCGGGCGGAATGGCGAGCGTGGTTGCCGCGGCGCCTGCGGTGATGACGCGCTTCTCGACCGGAGTCCTGGAGAAGATCAAGCCCAGGCTGGTTCGATCCTTACCCGCAACGCCGTTTGTCGTGTAGTGGACCTGGAATACAAGGACCGATCCCGCCTTGATCAGCTTTGCCTGTCCGGGGCGCAGTATCAACGGAGCTTCGCCCGGCGCCCAGCCTACGAGCCTGCCGTCTGAATCTCCCGCGCGCGCGTTGCCTCGACCTTGCGGTCGCGCGCCGGCGAGCCCTTCCGGACGTATTTCGCCTGCCGGCAGAACGCCTTGCTCGGGGTATCTCACGTCAACAATCACGTGATGCACAAGGGTGCGGTTGCCTTGCTTGATCTCGGCGAGTTGAACGTATCTATCTTCTTTGAAGTTGGTCGGCACAGCGAAGAACTTGTAAGGAATCACTCCTTCGGCGGGCACCTGGTACTCCTCGGTCATCGACAGAATTACGTCCGGCTTTCCGATCAGCCAGTCCTCGGTGAACTTTGGAGTCGGCGGCATGTCCTTCGGATCGCCCTCGAGAGCGCCGTCGCTCACCCAGGCCACGAGAGTGTCGATCTCCTTTTGCGAAAGGCGGCAATCGTTCGAGAACTCGCCGTAGCGAGCGTCCGCGAACCAGGGCGGCATCCGGCGCTCGACGACAACTTCGCGAATCGACTTCGCCCAGGGACGCACTTCTTTGAAGCTCAGGAGAGACATGGGTGCTATTTGACCGGGCCGGTGACAGGTGACGCAGTTCTTCTGTATGATCGGCGCGACGTCTCTGGTGAAGGTCACCGGCGTCGTGGGCGCCACATAAGCGTCGCCGGAGGTGAGTGATAAGAAGAAGCCGGCCGCCACAAGGCAGCACAGAGCCGAAAACGTGAAGATGCGTCGCATATAGGCCTCCAGCGGGTCAACGTTTCTGAATGTGGACAAGCTCACGCCCGTTCCAGTTCGCGGGTATGGTTCGGATAATGCCACAACCCGCGCTCGCTTTCAATGTTAATAAAAGTCATTTGTCATTTGTCATTGGTCATTTGTTCCTGTCTCATCATGCGTCAGTCACGGATCATGCATCACGAATCACGCATTTCGCATCACGGATCACGGACCACGCATTACGCATCACGGGATCACGGATCACGAATCACGCATTACGCATCACGGATCACGGATCACGCATCACGGATCACGCCATCCCTATTTCGCAGGCTTTGGGCCGAGGCTGCGGATGAAGTTCACCAGATGCCAGATCTGCTTCTCGGTGAGCTTCTCTTTGTACGCTTCCATATCGGTCGACGTGCCGTCTCTAATCACCACGAATATCTCGCCGTCGCTCGAACCGTGGTCCCACGTCTCGTCGGTGAGATTCGCGGGCGTTCCCCCAGACAGAGCCATCCCGCCGTCACCCTTTCCGGCTGGACCGTGGCACGAGGCGCAATGACGGCCGTAGAGTTTCTTTCCCTCTTCGATCGACGCCCCATCGCTCGGAAGCGGGTTCTTCAGCTTCTCTGCCTCCGAGCGGCGAGATTGCTGCTCGCCCCGCGCCACTATCACCGCTACAAGGAGCGCGATGCTGAGTGCGGCGAACAAGACGTGAAGGACGCTGCTATTCCTGAGGCGCATCAAAACTCTCCCACAAATAATCGGCGTAGTGATCTTTCAGATGCACGAAGATCTCGTGAGTCAGATTGACGATCTTATTTACCCCGTAAGCGTACTGCTTCTTCTTGACCCTCAGGGCGATTGAGACGCTGCCCCCTCGGTTCGAACAAGTGACCTCAGCGCGCCGCCGGTCAATGCGTCGATGTTCGGGAAGTTCGCCATCGTGTCGCGCGTTGATGAACCGCTTGAGCTCCGAATACAGCGCCGAATTCGACGGCACTCCGGGCAGAAGGTTCTTGAACTTCAACACGCCATTCTCCGTGTCGACAGTGAATCGGAGCGGGCGGCGGCTCAGCCATTCAAACGTAAACGAGTGTTCGCCGCGGGCGGCTCGCCCTTCACTGAAGCCGCGAAAGACCCCTCGATCCGCGTATGCCTGCAAGCCTTCCCGTACGACATTCAAGGATCGATTAGCCATCGCCCGACTCCGTCAACTGAAAAATCAGAATCGCAAATGGGGGGATCGAGTGCCTGACCCCGCTCACGCTCAATGAGAATTGCAAATCGAGGAATCGAGTGTCTGACCCCGCTCCAAGCCCCCCATCAATGAAAGTACGACATACAGCCCGGCTCCACCTTGCCCAGGAAGCCCGGCGGGTACTGGTCTCTCATCCAGAATTCCTTTTTGGCCTGGCAGTTGATCACTGAAGGGCGGCTCTCCGCGACTGCGATCTTGTAACATCGCTCCAGCGCCGGACGGAACTGGTCGGGTCCGGTCACATACTCGCCGTGCGCCCCAAGCGCTTCGGCCAGCTTGTCGTACCTCAGGTTCTCCTGAAACAGGTGCAGGCTCAGAGTAACCTTGTTGTTGCTGTTTCCAGTCCACGTTCCCCACGCGTTGTTGTTGTACACGATCACGATCACCGGCAGCCGATACTTGGACAGCGTGTCCAACTCCATCGCCGTGTACCCGAAGCCCGCATCTCCCGTTATGCACACAACCGGATGCCCCTTGTAAGGCGCCTGTACGCTTATCCCGTTCTGAACCGCGGCGGCGACGCCGATAGAGTAACCGACGTCGGGACCGATCGCGCCGTACTGATAGGCCCCGTTCATGACCTGGCCTGGCCGATATCCCCGCAGCCATCGCCTGGTGTAGCGCGCGATCCCATATCCTCCCGAGACCACCGTCGTCTCCTCTTTCGGAATGTTCCCACGATACAAAAAGTCGCTAAGCTCTTTGGCGATCACGGCCGGATGCACCGCGTCTTTATAACTCAATCCCAGCTTGTAGAAGCCGTCGGTCTCATCCTCGAACTTCTTCCTCGCGGCGGCGACCTCGGCAACCCAGGAGTCATGACTGGCTTTCGGCATTGCATCTGCGAGCGCTTCGAGGGCGGCCTTCTCACAACTCACGATGCCGATGTCTATGGGGAGGTTGCGGCCGATATCTTCGGAGCACGGGTCGACGCGAATGTATTTCGCATCCGGTCCGAAGGCGAACTCCCCGATCGTTGGCATGCTGTATTGGCCGACGAGCAGCACGACGTCGGCGCTCGCAAGCGCTCCCGGTGCCGCGTTGGCCGACAGCGGATGCCCATCTGAGATCTGTCCCTTTACGGTGCCCGACTCTACGACCGGAATTTGGGCCTTCTCGGCGAGCTTCTTCATTGCATCCCACGCCCGGTTATAGAAGACGCCGTTGCTCGAGACGATAATGGGCCGCTGGGCGCTCTTTAGCAGATCAACCGCCGCGCTGATATCCTTCGGCGCGGGATGAGGCTTGGAGTCGGTCCGGTACTTCGACTTGTCGAAGTAGTAGGTGAGGTCGGCCGCGCTCTTGAATTGCGCTCGATACACTTCGCTGGGAAAGTCGATGTGGACCGGCCTCGGCACTCCAGATCTCAACTGCCTGAACGCGTACCCCGCGTACTCGTGCACGCGCGACGGAGTGATCAGCCGCTTGCCGTATTTCTTCAAACCCTCGGTCGCAGGCTGCTGATACTGGAGTTGAATGCCCGCCTCGGTGTCTTCGGTGTTGAGCGACATGTTGCTGGCGAGCACCAGCAGGGGCGTGCGAGCCGCATTGGCAGCCGCAACCGCGCAGATCATATCGGTGAAGCCCGGCCCTTCGGTGCCCGACGCTGCGGCGATCTCTCCGGTCACCCTGATGAACGCGTCGGCCGCATGACACATCGAGCCTTCATTCCTGCCCGAGTACGCGGGGATGCCCTCCATAGCGATCGCGTTGATGACATTGTAATTCCCTGGGCAACAGAAGAGCGCCGCAAGGCCCTCCTCTTTGCACACGCGAGCGAAGACCTGAGCGCCTGTCATAGGAAAGGCGGCCCTGGTTGGAGGCACCTTCGTGGAAAGAGTAAACTCGTCTGGAATCTTGATTGGCCTGGAATCAGTCTCGTCTCCAGCATAGGCCTTGCCGCGCCCCACCACGGTTGCAGCGGCGGCTCCGGCGCCGATCGCGGCCTTAGCCAGGAAGTTTCTCCTGGAGACTTCAGGCGGGGTCTCTTTGTTGCCGGACTTCTTGTTCGAAGCTTCTTTGTTGCTCATGACTCCTCCACGCGAGTGTTGCGGACAGAGCATCGCCGGATTGCGGGATTGACGGATGCGAACGTCGTCGCCGTGATAATCACTGGCGCCACTTGTCGACTACGGCCCTTCAGACTATGCGGGTAGGGGTTACAGGGAGACACTTTCCTACGAGGAGCGGTAGTGTGTCAAGGCGGGCCTGGGTAGGGCCTGGGTACGCACGCTTCCAGCGTGCTGCCCTAATGGATGTAAACACTCCGGATGCAGCACGCTGGAAGCGTGCGTACCCAGGTCACTTCCTTTCACTTATGCAATAGAGGTGATTCTTCCCGCGCAGGAGGATTTCGCCCTCCACAATGACCGGCGAGGCAATGAAGAACTCATCCTCCATCGTGTTTGTCGCCAGCAACTCGAACTTCTCGCCCATTTTGAGAACGATCACGTCACCTTCTTCGCTTGCCAGATACAGCTTGCCGCCTGCACCGACCGGCGAGGCCTTGAAGTTGTACGGCCTGGGCAGGCGAGTCTGCTGATAGTAGGGTTCACCGGTCGTCGCATTGAAGCAACTCAACTGCCCGGTGTCGGTCAGCACGTAGAGCTTGTTGTCGTTCAGAACGGGCGACGCCGTATAGGAGAGTCCGCGAGTCTGACTCCACACCACCGAGTCCGAGCCGGTGAGATCTCCCTCTTTGCCCAATTTAATCGCCATGAGTTTCGGATTGCGAAAGCCGCTCATCACATAGACGACGCCGCTCTGATAGACCGGCTGTGGGATTGTGTTTGCGCCGAGTCCCGCGCACTCCCATAAGAGCTTCCCGTTGGCCAGGTCGTAGCTGCGCACCTTGTTCGAGGCGGTCACCACAACCTGCTTGTTTCCCTTGTGCTCCAGTACGAGCGGCGTGGACCAGGAGCTATGTTCATCTCTATTCGTTCTCCACAGTTCTCTGCCCGTGTTCTTATCGAGCGCGACGATGAACGAATCGCCTTCGTGATCGAACGTGATGATCAATCGACCTTCGTCGAGGACGGGCGCCGTACCCTCACCGAACTGCAACTTCATTCGCATCTGGCCCAGGTCCTTCTTCCATGCCAGCTTCCCCTGCATGTCGTAACAATAGATTCCGCGCGAGCCGAAGAAAGCCCATACATACTTTCCGTCCGTGACGGGTGAGTTCGAAGCGAAACTGCCGTAGGTTGAATGGACGCCCTCGTGCGGCACTGCAACGTTCGCGGTCTGCTGCCAGAGGATCTTCCCGGTCTTTCGATCGAGACTTATGAGGTCGAACCTGTGTTCGCGCTGAGAGCCGGAGCCCCCGCCAGGCGCTCGCCCGCGACGCCCGCCCGCCGACTCCTGAGCTGCCGGGTCTGCGGTTGGGGGTGGCGGCGGAGCGCCGATCGGAATAGCCGTCGTGAGAAACACTCTGTCTTCCCAAACAACCGGGGTTGAATGGCCGCGACCCGCGATTTCAGCCTTCCACTTGATGTTCTGCGTGCCGCTCCAACGAAGAGGCGCATCGCTGCGGGCCATGCCGTTGCCGTCGGGCCCGCGCCATTGAGGCCAGTTGCGGCCCCCGGCGTTGGGTCCATCCGCAAAGCCGGCGACGCCAATAGCCAGTCCGAGCGCAGCGCTCAATAGAAAGCGTGAACATCTCTTCATAGTCTTCTCCTCAGGCTTTGAAACGTGCTATGAGTGCCACTCTCAATTGCACGACACACTTCCTCCCGCCCCATTTCTATCTTGACATGCATTCTGGCGGTTCATTACTGTCTCAAAACCTCCATAGGCTGTCAATCAACTCGACACCTCGGACAGAGCAGATAAACATGCAGCCGATCAGATCAACCGTCGATCCTCAGGCCGAGTCGTATCGGTCGAACTACGCTGCAAATACAGCTGCCGTCGAACGGCTGAGATCGGAACTCGCGCGTTCGACCAGAGGCGGGGGCGAACAGTACGTTAAACGCCATCTTGCGCGCGGAAAACTCCTGCCGCGCGAGCGCATCGAGATGCTGCTCGACGAAGGCTCCTACTTTCTCGAGATCGCCCCGCTCGCAGGCGTGGGTATGGAGAATGAATTCGTAGGTGCCGGCGTTGTGGGAGGCATCGGTCTGGTCTGCGGACGCGAGTGCATCATCGTTGCCAACGAGGCTACCGTCAAAGGCGGCGCGGTCAGCGA
>DASYSA010000169.1:0-15199 GCA_036003885.1 Blastocatellia bacterium
GTCGTCAACGCACGCCGGTGAGTGTCCTATGAATCCAACCTTGCCGTTCTTTAGATGTTTTTCCAGGATCTCTGTGAGCGAGTGCGGTGTGGCTCGTTCGATGAGAATCACAGGGACGCGAGGGCTGTAATGGCGGTGACGCGTGCCCGGCGAGCGCTTCAACTCGTCGTCAGACCCGGCGATCTCGACCTGCCCGATGGACTCGGCCAACTGGTCGCGTGTTATCCATCCAGGCCTAAGGATCAGGGGCGGCTCTGTCGTCACATCCAGCACAGTCGATTCGATGCCGATGTTCGTCGTTCCGCCGTCGAGGATCATATCGATTCGCCCGCCGAGGTCGCGGAGCACGTGCGCCGCGGTTGTAGGGCTGGGCCGCCCTGAAGTATTCCCGCTCGGCGCTGCCACGGGCGTGCCCGCCGAGCTAATGAGGTCAAGCGCAATCCTGCAACCGGGCATTCTAACAGCAACCGTATCCAGTCCTGAGGAGACGGAAGCGGCAACCCTTGAGTTTCGACCGAGCACCATTGTGAGGGGACCGGGCCAAAATCGTTCGGCCAGGAGCCTTGCCTTCTCGCTCAATCTTCCGGCTGCCTTGTCGAGCATCTCCAGGCTACATATGTGAACGATGAGCGGGTTGTCGGCAGGTCGCCCCTTGACTTCAAAAACTCTCTGCACCGCGGCTTCGTTCATCGCATCGGCTCCCAGGCCGTACACCGTCTCGGTTGGGAAAGCCACCAGTCCCCCACTTCGTATGATAGAGGCCGCTGATTCGATCAAGTCGCTGTCCGGGCGTTCAGGGTCCAATCGAACAAGTACGGTCATTTAGTCATTTGTCCGTGGTCATTTGTCCGTTGTCGGTTGTCAGTTGTGGACCGCTCGGTGAATTACTCTCACAACTGACCATGAGATTGCCGACGCGAAGTTTAGTAGTTGAAGTTGGCTTCGCCCTTCACCCGAGCAATGAACTCGTCGAGCGGGACAGGTCCCTCATCGCCCTTCTCTCGCGACCGGACGGCAACCGCGCCGGACTCTGCCTCTTTGGCGCCCACTACCAGCATATAGGGTGCCTTCTCGAGTTGTGCGTCGCGAATCTTCGCGCCAATCTTGTCGTCGCGCACATCCAGCTCGACACGCAAGTCGTTGTCGATCAGCCGCTCATAGACTTGCCGCGCGTAGTCCGCGGCCTTCTCTGAAATCGAAAGCACCTTGATCTGGACCGGCGCAAGCCATACCGGAAACGCGCCTGCGTAGTGCTCGATCAGTATGCCGATGAAGCGCTCGAGGGAGCCATAGATCGCTCGATGCACCACTACCGGGACCGACTCGGCGTTATGCTCGTTGACGTAGCTCAGTCCGAAGTTACGCGGAAGCTGGAAGTCCAACTGAATGGTGGCAAGCTGGTGTTCGCGTTTGAGCGAGTCCTGGACCATCTGGTCGATCTTCGGCCCGTAGAAAGTGGCCTCTCCTTTGGCGATCGTGTATTCGAGGTTGTTTGCCTCGAGAGCGGCCCCCAGAGCCGCTTCCGCGGCATTCCAGACTTCAATGTCACCCATGAACTTCTCTTCGTTGCGAGTGCTGAGCACAAACCGATAAGACATGCCGAACGCCTTGTAGACCCGGTCCACCAGCCCCAACAGTCGGTTGAACTCTTCGCCGATCTGGTCTTCGGTGATGAAGATATGCGCATCGTCCTGCTGAAACTGCCGGACCCGCGTGAGCCCCGCGAGCGACCCCGCCCTTTCATTCCGGTGAAGCACGCTCTGCTCGGACATACGCAAAGGCAGCTCGCGGTAGCTGCGGCGGCGCGAACCGAAGATCAACATTTGCGCCGGACAGTTCATTGGTTTTGCCGCGTAGGTCCTCTCGTCGTCATCCTGAAAAATGAACATGTCCTCGCGGAAATGCGTCCAGTGGCCCGAGGTCTTGAACAGTTCCGAGCTGGCGATCAGGGGCCCCTTCACCTCGACGTAGCCATTGCGAGCGAGCAGCTTTCTCATCTTCTCCTGAAGCGTGTGATAGATGATTGTGCCTTTTGGCAGCCAGAAGGTGGCGCCGGGCGCCCACTCGTGCATCATGAACAGGTCGAGCTCGCGTCCCACCTTGCGATGATCCCGCCGCTTGGCTTCTTCGACGTTGTGCAGGTATTCCTCAAGCTCATCTTTGGTCGGCCACACTGTTCCGTAGATGCGCTGAAGCATCGGATTGTGTTCGTTGCCGCGCCAGTACGCCCCTGCAATCGAGGTGAGCTTGAAATGCTTACACTGGCTGGTGCGACGAACGTGGGGCCCCGCGCACAAGTCCGTGAAGTCACCGATCATGTAGGTCGAGACCGTCTCACCGGGGATACCCTCGATCAATTCGAGCTTGAACGTCTGATCGCGAGAGCCGAAGAACTCGAGGGCCTTCTGCTTGTCCCAGGTCTCCTGATGGAATTCGAAGCCGCTCTTGGAAATCTCGCGCATTCGTCGCTCGATCTCTTCCAGGTCTTCGGGCGTGAGCGGCCGCGATAGTTGCATGTCGTAATAGAAGCCATTCTTGATCGGCGGACCGATGCCGAACTTCGCCTCAGGAAAAATCTGCTGGACCGCCGCAGCCATTACGTGCGAGGCAGAGTGCTTGAGGCAATACATCTGATAGTCGCGCTCCGACGGGAAGTCCTTCACCCCGAGCGCTATCTCTTGATCGCTGTGAACCTCGTCGCCCATCTCGGGCCTCCAATCGTTAGAGCAGAGTCATGATCAGGCAGTTAAATCGAGCACGCCTGATGGAAACTTTGATGGTACATCACGAGGCGCCTGGACGAAAAGGCGAAGCAGGGTTCACCCTGCAGTCGCTGCTGCCCAGGATTATCGACAGGGGGCCGCCGGTAATCCCCTGATGTCGAGTTGTTGTGCAGTGGCGAGGGCGGAAAGTTTCAGAGGGGATCCCGGCGCCCCCGCGGCTCACTTTCACTAGAATAACCTCCCACCTCGGTGTACAATTCACGCGAAGTTGTGGTGCTCGCCACAGCCGCCGCCATCGCTGTAAGTCCCTTCCAGATTTCCTGAGCGCGTGGCTGACGTGCTCACATTGGCTTGCCAACGGGTGCCATGATGTCCTGTAACCGTGCCGAGCACGCATCATCAGAGGAAGCGCTTCGCCACAGCGAGGAACGCTACAGGGCTTTCATTGAACAGAGTTCCGAGGCCATCTGGCGTGTCGAATTTGAGGAGCCGGTCAACATCGAATGGTCCGTAGACGAACAGATCGAACACGCGTTGCAGTACGGTTACCTGGCAGAATGCAATGACGCACTGGCGCTGATGTACGGACGGGCCAGCTCGACAGAGATAATCGGTACGCGTTTGAGCGAACTCCTCACTCCTTCGGATCCCGAGAACATCGAATACCTCCGAGCTTTTATCCGATCAGGTTACCGTCTGATCGATCCGGAAACTGACCAGGCCGGCAGACATTTTTTCTCCAGGTACGCGCTCACGAACCTTACTGGGGTTGTCGAGAATGGCTATCTGGTCCGTGTATGGGGAATGCGGCGCGACATCACGGAGCGCAAGAAGGTCGAAGAGAAACTCATCGAGAGCGAGAACCGGCTTAGAACTATCATCGACTCCGAACCGGAGTGCGTTAAGCTGGTTGCGCTGGACGGGACGGTTCTGGAGATGAACCCCGCGGGACTCGCTATGGTGGAGGCCGACCGGCCACAACAAGTGGTCGGGCGAAATGTCCGGGATCTCGTGCATCCCAACTATCAAACCAGTTTCATCTCACTCACAAACAAGGTCTTCGAGGGCGAGTCGGGGACCCTGGAGTTTGAAATAGTAGGGCTGAAAGGAACTCCTCTGTGGGTTGAGACCAATGCCTGCCCGCTACGCAACGCAAAAGGGGAGATCGTAGCGGCCCTGTCCGTGACCCGTGACATAACTGACCGCAAGCAGGCCGAAAACGAAAGGTCTGAACTGCTCGCTTCTGAGCGGCTGGCGCGCAATCAGGCGGAGTACGCGAACAGACTCAACGCCGAGCTACTGCAGCGAGAACAAGAGGCCCGGGAAGAGGCTGAGGCTGCGCGCCGCGAGTGGCAAACCACATTCGACACTCTGGCAGACAGTGTGGTCATCGTCGATCTCGAGGACCGGGTGATTCGGGCCAATGCCGGCTTCTATAAACAGACCGGCCTGCGGCCCGAGGACTGCGCCGGACAGACGGTGCGGGACCTTGCACACCGGACGCCCGGGAGCAGGCTTACCGCGGACAAGTGCCCCATCTGCCAGCTTCGCGCCAAAGGCGAGCGAGGTGTAATCGAAGGGCCGGCGGGTGTCATTTCGGACTTTCCCCTGATAGCCAGCGTCGATCCGATTTACGACGACGAGGGGAGAATCACTGCCGTAGTCCAGGTTGTGCGCGACCTGTCGGATTTGTATCAAGCGCGCGAGGAGGCTGATCGCGAGCGCACTTTCCTCAACGCTACGATCGAGCAGATGGCACAGGGCCTGATCGTGTTTGATGAGACCGGCAGCGTTGTCCGGGCGAACCGCCTCGCACAGGAGATCTTTGGCTTCACGCTCGAGGAGATGCGGGCCGACCGCACCGGTGCCCTGGCCGAAGGCCGCTACAGCGACGTAGATGGACAGGTTATCGCTGTGCGCGACCTGCCGATTCAGACTTCTCTGCGCGAACGGGGTGTTATTGAAACACGTCTCTGGTACTCCCGTCCTCATGGCAACAGGGTGTTGCTGAACATTACGGCGTCGCCTTTCTTCAACGAGCAGGGCAAGCTGATGGGGGCAGTTTCGCTCGCGAGAGACGTAACCGAGCGGCAGCGCGAAAACGAGCGCGTTCAACAGGCGGATAAACTCAGGGCCCTGGGACAACTGGCGTCAGGGGTCGCTCACAACTTCAACAACGCACTTGCCGCAGTAATTGGCTATACACAACTGGCGCTTCCGAAGGCGAAAGACGAGGACCTGAGGAAGTATCTGGGTGTTGTCGAACAATCGGCCAAAGACGCGGCCCGAATGGTCGGTCGCATTCAGAATTTCTCGCGGGCCAGCTCCCATAAAGATGAATTCGCCCCGGTCGGGATCGCCGAGATTGTTCGCGACGCGAGGGACATCACCAAACCTCGATGGTGCGATGACGCCGAATCTCTGGGCATCAAGTATGAAGTTCAGCTCCAACTCGACCTCCGCGAGGATGCGCTTGTCACCGGGCAGTCCTCGGAACTTCGCGAGGTCTTCGTCAACCTGATCTTGAATGCCCTCGACGCAATGCCTCTCGGCGGTTGCATAACTATCGGTGCGACCGAACTCAAGTCGAGTCTGGTTCTGACCTTCAGCGATACCGGCAGCGGCATGACCGAAGAGATCAAACAACGCGTCTTTGAGCCATTTTTTACTACAAAAGGGGCAGCCGGATTGGGGATGGGGCTGAGCGAGAGCTATCGGATAATCGAGCGTCACGGCGGGAGAATTGACGTTGAAAGCCAGATTCGGAAGGGAACTACCTTCACGATCTCGCTACCCCTGGCTGACGATTCGGATGCTGAAACTCAGTTCGACGTAGTCTCGGGCCCCACCCCTTCCCTCAGGGCGCTGGTGATTGATGACGAGGACCTGGTGCGAGCGGTGCTGGCAGAGATACTGACGCAGCAGGGTCATCAAGTGATGGTGGCAACAAGCTGCGATGAGGCGATGCTGCTGATCGAGAACTACGAGTTCGACGTGGTGTTTACCGATCTGGCAATGCCTAAGACCGACGGCATAGCCACTGCGATCAAGATCAAAGGGCTTCGGCCTCAAATTAGGGTGGTAATGATGAGCGGCTATGGCGCAGATAGGGTTCTCGAACGGGCAGGCGATCGTAACTGCATAGACGCAGCCATATCCAAGCCGTTCAACGTGGTCGAAGTTCGCTCGGCGCTGAAGCGGCTGATCCGCACACCCTAACCAAAGAGGTCACTCCCAACCCTTCTTTTGTATTGCCCTTCACCCGGTTTCTGCTACAATCGCCCCCGGGTAACCTCCTCACCAACCCTGCTTGGAATCAGAACGCGTAATAGTAGCTCTTTCCTCCAGCCGTTCATTTTGAGCGTCTGCTGTCGATAGCTTCAGCAGCTGGAGATCCGTTCTATTCGCTTGTCGCTTTGCCCCTCCAGAACGGACATATCGCTTGCCCCGGTGGGAAGTCCCGCTGGTCCACTGTTCGCAAGGAGACGCAGTATTATGAAGAGGATCCTGTCAGCGCTTCTGACCACATTGCTCTCGGTAACTCTGATTGACCTCCCGGGCGCACTCGCGCAGAACCCTCCGGTGACAATCAGTATTGATGCTGCCGCAGCCCGCCACCCAATCAGCCCCGACATCTACGGCGTTGCACACGCGGACTCCGTAGCACTTGCGGATCTAAACAGCCCGCTGAATCGAAGTGGCGGCAATAATACGAGCCGCTACAACTGGCAGATCAACGCCGACAACCGCGGAGCTGACTGGTACTTTCAGAGCATAGCCTACTCGAGCGCGGCTGCGGGCGAAGTAGGAGACACCTTCATCTCAAACAGCAGGGCAGCGGGCGCGCAGCCGATGCTTACGATCCCAATGGTCGGCTGGGTAGCAAGGCTCGGCACCAATCGGAACAAGCTCAGCAGCTTCTCCATAGCCAAGTATGGAGCGCAGACAGGCAACGATTGGCAATGGTTCCCCGATGCGGGCAATGGTATCTGGACGAGCGGTCAGGAGGTGACCGGCAACGATCCCAACGATGCAAACGTGCCCGCGGATTCTTTGTTTCAGCAGGGCTGGGCCCAGCATCTGATCAATCGCTGGGGTGTGGCCTCCGGCGCGGGGCTGCGATATTACATCCTGGACAATGAGCCCACCATCTGGCACTCGACCCATCGGGACGTCCATCCAACCGGTGCGACTATGGATGAGATCCGGAACAAGACGATCGACTACGCCGGCAGGATCAAATCCGTGGATCCGTCCGCACTCGTCGTCGGGCCGGAAGAATGGGGATGGAGCGGTTACTTGCTGAGCGGCTTCGATCAGCAGTACGGCAGCCGCTTTGGTTGGAGCAATCTGCCGGACCGCAACAACCACGGAGGATGGGACTTTCTTCCGTGGTTACTGGACCAATTGCGACAGCATGACACTGCGGCCGGCCAACGTCTGCTCGACGTCTTCAGCGTGCACTACTATCCTCAGGGCGGCGAGTTCAGCAACGATACGTCGAGCTCGATGCAACTGCGCCGCAATCGCTCTACCCGATCGCTGTGGGATCCCAACTATGTCGACGAGACCTGGATTAACGATAGGGTGAAGCTTGTGCCTCGCCTGAAGAGCTGGGTGAACTCGTATTACCCCGGTACGAAGACGGCGCTCACTGAGTACAACTGGGGAGCCGAAGGTCACATCAACGGCGCAACAGCCCAGGCCGACATCTTCGGCATCCTCGGCCGCGAAGGCCTGGACATGGCTGCTCGCTGGACTACGCCCGCCGCTGGAACGCCTGTCTACAAGGCGATCAAGATGTATCGGAATTACGATGGCAACAAGTCCGCGTTCGGCGATACCAGCGTGCAGGCCACTGTTCCAAATCCTGATAACCTCTCCGCCTTCGCTGCCGTGCGGTCATCGGACGGCGCATTGACGGTGATGGTTATCAACAAATACCTGTCGAGCAGTACTCCAACTACAATCAACCTTGCCAACTTCGCACACGGCTCGAGCGCCGGGGTATGGCAGTTGACGTCAGCAAATACGATTGCGCATTTGGCGGATGTGAGTTTCAGCGGTAATAGTCTTACCGCCTCGCTCCCTCAGCAGAGCATCACGTTGTTTGTGATACCCGCGGCGGCGGCTTCCAACCAGCCGCCAACGGCGGCGGCGACTGCTTCGCCAACCTCGGGGGCGGCTCCGCTCGTAGTCTCATTCGACGGAAGAGGATCATTCGACTCCGACGGGACGATCAGTTCCTACAGCTGGGCCTTCGGGGATGGGACAATGGGAATCGGTTCGACGGTGAGTCACGCATATAACAGCGTCGGCACATTCACAGCCACGTTAACGGTGACCGACAACGCCGGAGCGTCGGCTGCGATAACTCTAAGCATTCAGGTCAGCCCTGAACCGCCCGTCGTCGTGAATGCCCCGAGCAACCTGTCTGGCAGCGTATCCGGTCGAACCGTTAGCCTGACGTGGGTCGATAACTCAACCAACGAGGACGGATTCTACGTCGAACGCTCGGTCAAGGGGACAGGCGTCTTCGCTCAGGTTGGTCAGACCGGGGCTGGCGTTGCTGGCTTCTCTCAGACTGTTTCGCGAGGTACCTATCTCTATCGTGTGCGGGCGTTCGGAGGGGCTGCGCTGTCAGCTTATTCAAACAATCTCCAGCTCAAAGTGAGGTGAGTTGAGACCTCTTTTCTTGAAGCTGAGTTTCATCGCAGGAGGTTGAACCTCGCGCAAGTCAATCCGTCGTCTCAGGCCAGTCGCTGGGTATGGCGGAGGTGAACTCCATCCACGCTCCTCCGACCGGGTGATGAAAGGCCAACCGCCAGGCGTGCAGACAAAGCCGCGAATATGACGTTCCCGGATCGCCTACGGGATTGGAACCTTCCGGCAGCGGAGTCGCATCGCGGCCATTCACAGCGCAGTCGCCATAGAGATCGTCACCGACAACCGGATGCCCGACAGTGGCACAGTGGATACGCAGTTGATTCGTTCGTCCAGTCACCGGTTCCAACTCTACCAATGTAACCTCTCTGTTTCGACGTCGCACCTCGATCCGCGTGTGTGCGTGTCTACCATTCTCCATCACACGCCACCTGGGACGCTGATCGGCGTCGCGCCCAATGGGCGCAACGATCTCAAATGAATCCTCAGTTACATTGCCCTGAAGAAGGGCGAGGTATCGCTTTTCCACAAGCCTGCGATGAAAGTGCCGGGACAGGATCGTCAGCGCTCGTTGAGTCTTGGCGATGACCATCAGCCCGGAAGTCGCCCTGTCGAGTCGGTGCACCAGACCAGGGCGAATGACCGATGGCGCATCGAGAAGATTAGAGAAGTGATCATCCTGCGGGTCGATAGGCCTTCCCCCGCTTTCCAGATGCGACCGGTTGAGGTGCCAGGCGAGGGCGTTCGCCAGGGTTCCGGTCTTCACGCCGCGCGTCGGATGGACAAGCATACCTGCCGGCTTCATTACCACAAGCAGGTGGGGGTCTTCGTGGATGATTTCAAGGTCTATCGGCTCCGGGCTCATCGCAGTCGGGGTCGAGTGATCGAAGGTAACTTCGATCAGGTCGCCAGATGCGACGTGATAGCCCGCAGCAGCAGCTGTCTGATTTACAAGGCAGGCGCCCTTTTCCAGAAGGTCGGCGAGCCGCATCCGGCTGAGGGATCCGAGTCGCGAGGCAAGAAACGCATCGAGCCGTCGGCCCGATTCTTCAGGCGTAATTCGAAAATGGAAATGCCGTTCGGCAGCCACGCTTAGGATGATAGAACCAGACGTCATACCTTGTCGCACGCAAAACAGAGATCACGTCAACCCACCGGCCTACTCACCCTTCTTCTGCCTTCACGGTATGGCACAGCAGCTCCCAAGTCGCACATCGCCAGCTGGCGTGGTCACGCGCAAAAAGCGACTGGATGCGGGACCCAGCGCATCCGCCAGACTGCGTCCGTCGGTGAGCCTGCCTTTCTGAATCATCAGTGTTCCGCCCTTCTTGATCTTCGGCTCCTTGCGGAACTCGAGACAGTGTCCATCCACAATCAGCCCGAGGCGCATCCCCGGCGAGAACCCAGATCCGCTTATCGACAGGGTCCCGAGGAACAGGCCCCCACTGACGAACGGGATGTCAGGAATGTTTTCGCGCAGCTCCGGAATGCTCGCGACAAGCACGGAGCTATCGGGCTGCCCGCACGCTATGTAGGCAATATGTTTTCCAGCCACCGTCACACACGACGCGTCCCGCGGCTTTGGGCACGAAACGATGGCGATAGGTGGCGCCGATACTACTTGATCGATCCGCGTGTCGATCACTCCTATGGTTCCCGTTCCATCGTTTGTGAAAAGCATGGCCGCGTCAAATGCCGACCCGCATGCCGCAATCCCAAACGATCCGCCGCCCCCGCCTCCGGCGCCGGGAGTGAGGCCCGTCGCCGAATCGCGGGTCAGCGGTCCGGTGGGCGCATCGATACCAGATGCGCCTGCGCTGCCGGGTGGGGTTCCGCGCGTTGTGTCGTCTATGACAAGCCGCAGAAACTCGTCGCGGCACGTGTCGAACTCAGCAATGCCTCCATTAGGAGTTACATCTCCGGGCGTGCCCCAGTAGGTCACATAGAGGTTCCCGTTCACACGCGAGATTTCGGAGTTCCAGGGATTGAGAGTTGGCGGAAGTGTGCCTATCGCAATTGAGGCTGGATCGGCCGCGAACCGTATCGTCTTGACCACCTGATCGGTCCTTGCGTCGATCACCGAGATCGTATCGTCCCCGAAATTCGTTACGTACACCTTGAAGCCGCCCAGCCCGGCCGTACAGCTTGTTGGCTCAAGGCCAACAGCGATCTCTTTTACCTTCGAGTTCGATAGGGTGTCGATGACGTCCACCCGATTCGATCCGGCGCAGGGCACGTAGAGCTTTGGCGGGGATGACGACACGCCCGCCAATGCGGGGAATCTCGGTCCCTTTCCCACGTTGATCTGGGATATCGATGTGATGGTGCCGAGGACCGTTGAGCGAGATAACACTTCAACGCGGCCGGGACCTACAGTCGAATAGTCAATGGGGAACTCCTTCGAGGGGATTGTATTCGAGCCGAATAGAGTGACGTACGCCCTTGTAGTGGCGACGCCGGCGATAACCGCATTCGTCACTGCTATACCCGCGGGGCCGTCCGGCGTTCCGCCGGGTCCGTCTCCCACAGGCACGTTGATGAAGGAGTTGTCGGACGTCTTGATGACCGTCAGATTGTCGGAGACATAGTTGGCGACGTAGGCATCGCCGCCAAGAATCGACACTGCCCAAGGTTCGACGGCAGCCGGGTCTTTGATCCTGGTTGCCGATAGCGTTTCCGCCGGCGCCGATTCCACCGTCGCCCTGATCAGAAAACTGCCCGGAACGCCACACTGACCTCCGATGGTGAGGTCGGCCATGCGTCCCCAGGCCATGCCGGAATCCAGAGTGAAGAAGGACTCGGAGCCTCGGGGGGTCGACTTCCCGGGCACACTGAAGATTGCCGGGAAAGTGGAGCTCCCACTCGGATCAAGCCTGCTGATGGCAAAGTCGTCGAACACTCCCACCACGAACGCCCCGCTTTGAATCCGCACAGGGCTGATCAGGTTATAGGTCATTATTGAGTCCAGACCGCGCACGCGCCCGATGAATGTGGCGTCCGGCTGTTGACCATTTGAAGGCCCGTCCCCTTCAGGGTCGAGGAAGACGACGATCCGAAAAAGCTGATTGGGCTCGATCAGGGCGCCTGCTCGATTAAAGCCCACGGTGATTGTCCGGAGGGTGGATGGGTAAGTTGACGGGGTGAGCTTGTTTGCCCATCCGAAGCCAGGCCGGCCCTGAAACGCCGGCGGTGGTCCCAACGCGCATCCGGATTCGCCATCCTCGATCGCAAGCTCGCTCAACTCTCCTGCCGGTGACACGCCTCCTGGCGCCGAGTTCGAAGCCAGGCGTCGCCCAACAGCGAGTGAAGCCATTACGAATAAGCAGATCGCCGCCAGGACCAGGGTGTGGAGCCTCGATGCCTTCATTCGGCGTAACCTCACATTCGAACTCATCTCAGACCCGACCTTGGACTCAGCCGGGCTAACCGGGCCGGTACTCTTAAGACACCCAGAGAGCAAAAGAAGAAATGGAAATGCATTCTCTATGCCAGCGTCTGAAACTTCCAGAGCGGGACTTGGAGGAATACGGCAGGCGGGTTTCTATTGGGGTAGCCGGGCGGAGACAAGATACCCCGGTAGATCTCCTGCTGGGCTTGGCTACAAACTAGCCAAGAGCCATGGCAAGAAAGTACCGGGGATGGCAAGACAATGGCCATGCGTGAAATTACGACTCGTACCCGCCTAATCGCATGGAGGCCTCGATCTCCTTGCGAACCAGCGGATCATTTTCCCAGGCAGTTAGCCGCTCGGCGACCCTGGCCGCACGTCCGGGATCCAGCTGTAATAACGCCCACAGAGAGTGGCTGCGGATCAAGGGTTCCGAGTCGTGCTCTGCCCGTTCGACCAATATGGGCACCGCGGCGGTGCACCCCACATTTGCAGCAACGACCGCTGCGTTGCGAAGTAACCCTTTCCGCTTCGGCCTGGTCAGCGGGGTTCCTCGAAACCGCGCCCGAAATTCCGCGTCGCTCGAGATCGACAGCAGCTCGACGAGACTGAGGCGCGGTCCGGCGCCTGCTTCCGGATGAAGCTCGGGCCACGGCGTGTCTGATGAAAAGCGGTTGAAGGGACATACATCCTGGCAGACATCGCAGCCGAAAACCCATTCCCCTAACCCCTTCCGCAGCTCCCGCGGAATCGCTCCCTTGTTCTCAATCGTCAGATACGAAATGCATCGACGCGAGTCCAGAACGTACGGTCCCTCGAACGCCTCCGTGGGACACGCGTCCAGGCATCGCCGACAACTGCCGCAGCCAACCTTGACTTCGCCCTGATCGGCGGCGAGGTCAAGGTCAACCAGTATCTCTGCGAGAAAGAACCACGACCCGCGCCTGGATTGAAGCAGATTGGTGTTCTTGCCGAAGAAGCCTACTCCAGCTCGCGCAGCCGCGGCCCGCTCGAGAAGAGGAACCGCGTCAACAAAGCATCGGGCGTGCAGCGGCCGGGCTGCAAGCCTCTCGATCTCTGTCGTCAACGCCACCAGCCTGGGTTTAACAACCTCGTGGTAATCTCGCCCCCAGGCGTAGCGAGCCACTCGACCGTAGCGGTGTTCGTGCTCGAACTCGGGAGACGCAGCATAGTAGTTGACTGCGAGGGTGATGAGCGATACAGACCACGGAGCGAGAAGCCTGGGCTGTGAATGCATCTGCGGGCTCCGGGTCATGTAGTCCATTCCCGCAGCAAAGCCCGCCTCGCACCACGCTCGAAAGGCTCTCTCATCACGCGCGAACGGCGCCACGGAGGTAATGCCAACGACCTCAAACCCGAACTGCCTTGCAGCCTCCTTCAATTGTGCGTCCAACCCGTTCACTCAACAAAGCTAAGATCACGGAGGCACGCTGTCAAATCAGGCGTAGCCGAGGCGACTTGCCCGGTTGCGCCAGCATACAAAAAGAAGGAGGAATAGAAGGCCCGGAGGCGACAGTTGATTTGGTCGCCGGTTGCAATCTCTCGGCGGCAGAGCCTCAGGTTGGATCGCTGTCCGGGGCACGCCTGCTGTAGTCGCGGACGTACTGAGGCGGGCCAATTCCCGGCGGCAATCGAGGGTCGGCAACAGGCACTCCCGCAAGCAGCCGAAGTGGGATCTCGCCGGCCCATACCGGGATCGAGTAGTCGTCTTCATCATCAATGGGCGGCCCCACACGCACTTTTGCCGAGGCTTCAATCAACGGGAGATACAGGACAATAGTTGCCTTCAATTCACTATCATTCGGTTCGCGAACTTCAGCCCATCGGTCGGGAACAATATGCTGCGTGAAGGAGCGCATGGCGTCGAACTTCTCTCGCGGATCTTCCACGGCCGAGGCTCTGCCGAAGATCACCACCGATCTGTAGTTGATCGAATGATGGAACGCCGATCGAGCCAGCACCAGCCCATCAACCAGGGTGACGGTTACACATACATCGATTCCCTCTTCAACGGTGCGGAGCATCCTGCTGGCTGCAGAGCCATGGATGTAGAACCTGTCGCCTACTCGACCATAGGCGGTAGGAATCACGACTGGCTGGCCATCGACGATGAAACCGACGTGACAGACAAAGGCCTCATCCAGAATCTTGTAGACTACCTCGCGATCGAAGTTCCCCCGCTTTGGCAGCCGTTTCAGTCTCGTGCGGTCGGTTTGTGCAAATGTCTCCATGAACCTCTGTTCCGATAGATCGTACTGAATTGAAGGGGCTCAGTCACTTGTAAGAGTAAGGTATGGTGGGCCGGGACACAACACCCAATTCGGGAGGCGAGCATGCGGTCCACTCGTTCTTTTGAGACTGACATGGGAGACACGAACCCTTACCGGCCTGGGAGCGGCTCGTCGTTCATTGGTTACGTTCTGAGACTCATGCTGTCGACTCTGTACCGAATGAAGCACCACTATGCGCTCGCTCATTTAGCCGCCCATGGGTTCAGTCCGCTTTTCCTCCTGGAACCTCCGCGGTGATAATATATTTCGGTAATTATGGAGCTTAAGGTTGGGCTAGTGTGTGACCGGGGGTTGAACCCGAAACGTCCGGTCAATCAAGATCGCTTCCTGGCGATCGCCAATCGCGGGGTCTTCGCCGTGTTCGATGGGGTTGGGGGACAGCGCGCCGGCGAGGTCGCAAGTCAAACTGCCGCCGACACCATCGAGGAAGCGCTCCAACATTCGTCGAGCAACCTCTCCTCCGAGATCGTGGACCGCGCGATTCAGTTCGCGAATCGCGACATACTGGAACTGGCCGAAAGCGACACCGCCTACGAGACGATGGCCACGACGGTTGCGTTGATTCACATTCAGGGCGATCGTGCAACTGTGGCTCACGTGGGCGACAGCCGTGTGTATCGACTCGAAGGTGGCCGAATCTACCGCGAGACGATCGACCATACCGACCTGAACGATCCGCGTGATGGTAAGAGAAACCACAGTTCCGACAGAAGGGACCACAGTAACGTGATTACTCGGGCTCTCGGTGTCGAATCGCAGGTTGAGGTTGAGATTAAGTCTATCCCCCTTCGCGACGGCGCTCGATTCCTGCTCTGCTCGGATGGCATTTACAAGCACATTCCCGACGAAGAGATAGCGAGGGTCCTCTCCCAAAATGAAGAGCCACAGGGTGCGGCCGACGAATTGAAGCGCATAGTCTACCAGCGCGGCGCCGATGACAACTTGACCGCCGTCGTGGTTCAGGTGGGCCGCGGTATACACAACACAACCCGGAATGTCGGGTCGTCACCCGCGCGCGCAAACCGCATCGAGGTCGAGGTCGGGGGAGGTCGACGTCAGGATCGCGAGCGGGGAGCAGGTGATTCCGCGCGTAAGCTGATGTACATTCTTAT
>DASYSA010000170.1:0-10559 GCA_036003885.1 Blastocatellia bacterium
CGCATTTCGAATTTCGGATTTCGCATTTCGGATTTCGCATTTCGAATTTCGCATTTCGCATTTCGGATTTCGCATTTCGAATTTCGCATTTCCCATGATCCAACTGCCGCCGGAAATTCTTGATCCTTCCGCATGGTATGGCCCGGACCTTGTTCGGCGCAGCGATTGGCTAGAAGTGCTTACTCAATCCGAAGTCGCCGAGGTCGAGCGGGCAACTCGTCGCCTGACCGAGAGCACCATTGATATAACCACCATCAACACCGAAGACTTCCCCCTGCCGGAGCTCGGCCCGCGTCTTCGGCGAATGCTTAACGATGTTCTCAACGGCCGAGGCTTCGCTGTGATCCGAGGGCTCCCGATCGAGAGATGGACGCGGCGCGAGTCGGCCATAGCATTTTTCGGCGTCGGCGCGCACCTCGGGAGCCCGCGCTCGCAAAACGCCAAAGGGCACCTGCTTGGCCACGTCAAAGATCTTGGGCTCGCGAGCACCGATCCAAACATCCGCATCTACCAGACCAGGGAACGGCAGACCTTTCACACCGATTCGTGCGATGTGGTCGCCCTGCTGTGTCTGTGTACCGCAAAATCGGGAGGGCTGTCGAGTCTCGTGAGTTCGGTGACGATCTTCAACGAGATGCGGCGGCGGCAGCCGGATCTGCTGAAGGTCCTGTTCGAACCGATTGAGACCGATCGCCGCGGCGAAACTCCTGAAGGACAGCGGCCGTACTTCCGCATTCCGGTCTTCAACTGGCACGCAGGACTGCTCTCCACAATCTACCAGCGGCAGTACATCGAATCCGCGCGCCGCTTCCCGGAAGTTCCACCACTCACCTCCGAGCAGGTCGAGGCGGTTGACCTGTTTGACGAGCTGGCCAACGACCCCGGACTTCATTTGCTGATGGAGTTCCGTCGAGGCGACATCCAACTTGTGCACAACCATACTCTCCTTCACGACCGGACGGCATTCGAAGACTGGCCCGAGCCGGAACGCAAGCGCCACCTGCTGCGGCTCTGGTTGGCGCCGCGTGAGGCCCGGCCGCTGCCGCCCGTGTACGCTGAGCGGTTCGGCTCCATCGAGCCTGGAGACAGAGGCGGAGTCCTGACAAAGGACGCGAAACTTTCGGCTCCACTCGAGGCGGAATGAAGGGGAAATGCGAAATGCGAAATGCGAAATGCGAATTGTGAAGGCAACATCCAGCATGCTCCATCCCCAATTTCGCATTTCGCACTTCGCATTTCGCACTTCTTCACTCGCATCTGAGTGATATCATCGGGTCGACTCTTGTGGCTCGTCGTGCGGGTATGAAACTGGCCGCCAGAGCCGCTCCTGTCATCAGGAGCGCAATGACCGCAAAGGTCGCAGGATCCGAGGCCGTTACCGAAAAGAGCATTCCGCTCATTACTCGCGTGACAGCGAAAGCTCCCGCCAGGCCGGCTACGACGCCAATCGTCGTGAGTATCATCCCGCGCCGCATTACCAATCGGAAGATGTCCTGTGGCCTGGCTCCCAATGCCATTCGTATCCCGATCTCCTGCGTTCGCTGGCTCACCCAATAGCCAATCACTCCGTAGACTCCAAGGACCGCCAACAGCAGGGCGACCGACGCAAAGACGCCAAGTAACAACATCGAGAAGCGGCGATTCGAGACCGAGGCCGAAAGGAGCTGTCGCACGGTCCTGACGTTGTAGATAGGTTGCTCTCTATCCAATGCGAGCACTTCATTGCGCACCGCGGTGACGAGAACCGTTGGATCTGAGGCTGACCGCACTACCAGGGTCAGCGCGGGCAGCGGCTCCTGTAGGTATGACACGTAGATTTCCGGCCGGGTCGCGGTATCCAGCCCGTCGTGTTTCACATCGGCCACAACTCCGACAATCGACAGCCAGGGCCGCGGGTTCCTCGGAGCTCCCAATTTCAGCCGCTTGCCGATCGGATCTTCATTCGGAAAAAGGTTGCGCGCCAGCGCCTCGTTGACGAGCGCCGCCGCTGGGCGATCGACTGCATCTCGATCAGTGATCCAACGACCCTCTACCAGTCTCGTGCCCAGTGTGTCGAAGTAAGTCGGGCTGATCACGCGATAGTTTGCTACCTGCGGTTTACCAGTGGTGTCGAAGGGACGGCCCTCGATGCTGACTGGACCGTCACGGCGGCCGCCGCTGAGCGGCAGAATGGTGATCGCGCCGGCAGAACGCACTGACGGCAGAGCTTCAACCCGCGCAAGCAACTGCGTGAAGAAGTCCCCGCACTGGCGCAGCTCGGCGTAGCGCGACTCCGGCAGAACGATCTCCATTGTCAGCAGGTTGTCCGGATTGAATCCCGGATCGACCCGCAGCAAGCGAATGAAGCTGTTGATCATCAGTCCCGCCCCGATCAAAAGAACAACCGAGATCGCAACTTCAAAAGACACGAGCAGACTGCGCAGGCGGTTGAACCGTCGGCTTCCGCCGGCGCTTCGACTACCGTCTTTGAGTGACTGGATGAGGTCTGGTTTAGTCATCGCCATCGCGGGCGCGAGACCGAAGAGGAGTCCGGTTCCCAGAGTCACCGCCAGTGCGAATCCGAGGACGCGAAGGTCGAGGCTGACTTCACCGGCGCGCGGAATATTCGCGGGCGCCAACGCGGCCAGCAAGTCATTACCCCACAGAGCGAGGAGAAGGCCGAGCCCTCCTCCCATCAGCGCAAGCAACAGGCTCTCGGTCATGAACTGCCGGACCAATCGAGCGCGCCCGGCTCCCAGAGCCAATCTCACGGCTACTTCTTTCTGCCGGGCCAGCCCTCGAGCCACCATGAGATTCGCAACGTTGGCACAGCCGATCAGCAGAACGAAGGCAACAGCGGAAAGCAGGATAAGCAGGCCGGGGCGGACCCGCGCAACTACAAGTTCCTCGAGCGACGTGGCCGTTATCTTCCACCCGCCGTCTTCGCCGTTCGGCCCTCGATAAGAGCGCGGATACTGCTGTTGGAGCCGGCTCGCCAGAGTGTCCATCTCTGCCTGAGCCTTCTCGAATGAGAGGTCCGCCTGCAGTCGCGCGATGACCCTGAAACTGTATTGCGACCGATGAGCGAGTTCCTCTTCCGTGAAGGCAATAGGCATCCACAAATCTGCTCGGCGCCCAAAGGGGAAACCGGAATGAGGAAACTGGAATCGGTCGGGCATGACGCCTACCACGTCGCACTTGCGACCTTCCAGCGTCAACGTCGTGCCGATGATGTTCGGGTCGGCGCCGAATCGCCGCCGCCATAGTCCGTCGCTGAGCACAACTACGTTGCTGCGGCCAACCTGTTCTTCTTCCGGCGAGAAGGTGCGGCCCCGTGCTGGTGTTGCGCCCAGCAGAGGGAAGAGGCTCGCGGAGACCCTGCAGGTCCGGACAGACTCCGGCCCGTCTCCACCGGTCAGTGTGAAATCCACGTCACCGAAAGCGGCGATCTGCTCGAAGACCTGAGCCTGGTCGCGATAGTCGAGGAACTCCGGAGCCGAGGCTCCGATGCGCTCCATGTCGAGCGCCAGATAGTTGGCGTCTATGATGACCAGGCGTCCGGGATCCTTGTAAGGAAGCGGGCGAAGCAAGACGGCGTTCACGACGCTGAAGATCGTAGTGCTGGCGCCGATACCGATGGCAAGAGCAACCACCGAGATCATAGTGAAGCCCGGCCTCTTGAGCAGCATGCGTATTGCGTAACGCAGATCTTGAACCATACCCCCTCCTCCGGAGGGACGTTGCTCGTTGCTCGTTCCTCGTTGCTCGTTGCTGGTTTCGGTCTCGCTGTGTTCCTGAACGAGCAACGAGCAACGAGCAACGAGAAACGGGCAGCGTTCTTATTCGTATCTCAGTGCGATCATTGGATCTACCCGGGTCGCTCTTCTTGCCGGGATGAAACTGGCTGCCAGAGCCACTCCTATCAGTAGCAGCCCGAGCAAGCCGAAAATAGTCGGATCGGTCGCGTTCACGCCAAAGAGCAAGGTCGACATCAGCCGTGTGAGAGCGAATGCGCCAGCCATTCCTACCCCGACTCCGATCAATGCCAGCAACGCCCCGTGGCCGACGACCATTCTCAGCACGTCCGAAGTTTCGGCGCCCAGGGCCATTCGCAGCCCGATCTCATGAGTTCGTTGCGTGACTGAATAGGAGATCAGGCCGTAGATCCCAAGAGCGGCCAGCAGCAGGGCCAACCCCGCGAAGCTGACCAGGAGCACCAGGATGAACCGTGAATCGGAGATCGATCTCGCGACGAGCTGTTCCATCGTCAGGATGTTGGAGACGGCCAGGTTGCCGTCGAGGTCTGAGACCTGGCTTCGAATGGCGGCGACTATCCTCAACGGGTCTGACCCCGTCCGCACCGTCAGGCTCATGAACCTAGCCGGCGATTGGCGGTGAGGCAGGTACATGGTCGGACGCGCATCGGCGTCCAACCCAAAGTGTTTGACGTCCGCCACGACGCCCACGATCTCACGCCACAGTATCTTGCCGCCGTCGGGGTTGCCGATTCTCTTGCCCAGCGGCTCCTCGTCGGGGAAATAGCGTCTCGCCATCGCTTCGGTGATTACGATGGCCGGGGATGAATCTGCGCGATCCTGTTCAGTGAACACGCGACCCTTGATGAGTCTGATACCCATTGTCGCAAAGTAGGCAGGCGTAACCGACGAGTACCACGCCACAGGCTCTTCGCCGGGGCCTGCTTCGGGACGTCCTTCAATCATGAAGTCAGAATCGGTGCCGCCGCCTCCAAGTGGAAGGGTCGAGATCGCGCCTGCAGATTCAACTCCCGGCAGCTGGCCAATCCGCTCCAGAAGCTGAGCATAGAAGAAGACCCACCGATGCTGCTCAGGGTACCTGGTTCTGGGAAGAACGACACTCATCGTCACGACGTTCGCAGGCTTGAAGCCGGGATCCACCTTCATAAGATTGAAGAAGCTCTTCATCAACAAGCCGGCGCCGATCAGAAGCATCATTGCAAGAGCGATCTCCAAGACAACCAGAATGCTTCGCAGACCTGACCTGCGAGTGGCATCGCCGGTACCGCGTCCTTCTTTGAGCGTCTGATTCAGATTGGGTCTTGAGGTCTGCAGCGCGGGAACGAGCCCGAATGCCAGACCGGTGAGCAGGGCCATACCGAGGGTGAACGCGAGCACCGGGAGGTCGATGCCGATCTCGCTGACGCGTGGAGCGCCCTGCGGACTGAGAGTCTTGAGCAGGTCGACCATCCAGAATGCCAGCAGCAACCCAAGCGCGCCGCCGGTGAGCGAAAGAAGCACGCTCTCGGTTAGAAGTTGTCTTATCAATCTGCGCCGGTTCGCGCCCAGCGCCGAGCGGATCGCAAACTCCTTTTCGCGCGCTGAAGCTCGCGCGAGCAGCAGGTTCGCGACATTGGCGCAGGCGATCAGCAACACCAGGGCGACCGCGGCCAGCAGAACAAGCAAGGCCGGCTTGAACTGTCCTACGATCTGCTCCTGCAAGCCGACGATAGTCATACCCACGCCCTTGTTTGCCTGCGGATACTCTTCGGCTAGACCTGCAGCGAGCGCTGACATTTCCGCCCGCGCGCGCTCGATCGTCGCGTCGGGGCTGAGCCGGGCGAGGACTCTAATTGTCACACATCCTCGTCCGCAGGTGCGGGCGCCGAGTGCAGGGCGGAGCGGTCTCCATAATTCCGAATCGGGGATGATAGGCAGCGTGAACCGAGCCGGCATGATACCGACGACCGTGAAGGGCTCGCCGCCGAGTGTCACGCTCTTTCCCAACAGGTCGGGATCCGAATTGAATCGGCGTGACCAGAGGCGATTGCTCAAGACTACAACTCGTTCGGCTCCGACTTGGTCTTCTTCCGGCCGAAATGACCGGCCGAGAGCAGGCTCGATACCGAGCAACGAGAATGTGTCGTGAGATACCGCCGCGCCGATCAGGTCTTCAGGTTCGCCCAGGCCGGTCAGAGTTGGGCCCCAACCGGCGACCGCGCTCACGTGATCGAAGACCTGATTCTTGTCGCGCCAGTCGAAGAAGTTGTCGGGCGAGGCCCACTCGCGTTCGGGCCCGCCGCGCGCCCGATGATCTTGCCAGAGCGTCACCAGTCGATTCGGATTCTTATATGGCAAAGGCCGCAGCAGCAGGGAATTGACTACGCTGAAGATTGCGGTGTTGGCGCCGATGCCCAGCGCGAGGGCGAGTACTGCGACAAGAGTGAAGCCCGGATTCTTGATCAGCATCCGCACGGCATAACGCAGGTCCTTGAAGAAGTTGTCCATGGTTGTTGCCCGTTTCTAGAGGATCTTGATTGGCTTATGGGTCTCCGTCTTCCTGGGCCGTAGCTTTCGTCGTCGTCCCGCGGTAGAAACTGCCCGAGACCACGGACGCCAGACGGAAAACGGCCCTAAATACCAAACGCCGTGCCATGGATGCTCTCGCTTTAAGCTGTCGAGTCACAGCACTTGGGCGCGGCCATCTGCGGACAGGTTTAATTCGCTGTGTGCGGTGGTGGGACTGCGTTTCCCATTCCTGGTTCGCCTGTGCTTCCATGTGGTCCCGGCAGGCATCGATCCCGCGCAACCGCGCCGGTAGCGCAGTCAGGTAAGCTTCGCGCTCTCGATCAACCTCCGGAATCCCACCAACGCGGAGTTGGTGGCATTTGGGTCAAGACGGATCAATTATCAGCGCGGGCGCCAGGTCTTCACGTCCCGGTTCATTCCCGAAGCTACCGACGAACAGATGCGCTGGTTCAACGATCTCTGCCGCAAGACAACTTCACCAGAGAACGCCGCCACGCTCCTCGAAGTGCGCGCTTCAGTCGAGGTGACCGCGTTGCTCGGTAAAGTGCGAACGCCGACGCTTGTGCTGCACGCTCGTAACGATGGAATTGTTCCGATCGCGGAGGGGCGGCTTCTCGCCGCCGGAATCCCGGGCGCCGAGTTCGTAGAGTTGGATTCGAAGAACCACATTCTCCTCGAGACTGAACCAGCCTGGCCGCGCTTCCGCGAAGCAGTGCTGGAGTTTATGGGGCTCGACGGTCCGGTCCCCGGCGCGGAACGGGTGTTCGCCACCCTGTCTCCTCGTGAGCGAGAGATTCTGGCGTTGATGACTGAGGGTCTCGGCAATGCGGAGATTGCCGACCGGCTCGCCATCAGTGAAAAGACGGTGCGCAATCACGTCTCAAATCTCTTCGACAAGCTCGGAGTCTGGACTCGAGCGCAGGCGATCGTCCTTGCGCGCGATCGCGGCTTCCGTGCTTGATGCCGGCCTGACTCACCTGGCTGATTCAGACGTCGGTTTGGGGAGGCTTCGCACCCGGACGCTGCGGTATGAGGCCGGCCAGGAAGAGCGATCGCGGGCACACGAAAACCACGCCTTCCGGAGTTTCAGTGTTGTGTATCAACCCTTCCTCTATCCATCGATATATGGTTCTTGTGCTTGTCGAAACCATCTCCCGCGCTTGATCAGCCGTGATCATGGGGACCGCGTCGCAGCATTGAGAGCACAGGGGCAAGATTGTTGCCTGTGATCCCCTGATAACTACGATCTCGTCTGTCTCTACGGTGACTTCAGTCCGCCTGATTCTCCTCACGGTGCCTCCAATCGTCAGCGGCTCATCCACAGATTACGCAGATAACGCAGATTGACAACAACGACAAGGCCGCCCTGAAGCAATGCTCGCTCATCCCCTCTGCGAAATCTGCGACATCTGCGGATAGCTCTCGGTCATCACATCGCGTCAAGACGCTCATCCACAGATTACGCAGATAACGCAGATGAACAACCACGACAAGGAGGACTTGAAACGGCTGAGGTGCGCTGCCGCAACTCGCTCATCACATCTGCGAAATCTGCGACATCTGCGGATAGCTGTCGCACTGCTCACTTGAAGGCCAACCCGTGCGGGCGGGCGGGTCCGGTTGCAACCGCAGTGTTGAAATCGAGCTGGAACCTGCGGTCGAGCACGAGGTCATGAGGAAAAACCCGTGCAACGTGAATCTTATGATCGCCTTCCGCGTGCACCTTGCCAAAGTCATCTTCGTTCAGGAAATAGTCGCTGACGACCAGTCGCTTTTCGTCGTCGGTCAGTTCAAGGTAATGAGGCCCGGAACCTGCTCCGAGATCCAGAACCTTGATCAGCCGAGGCTGTCTCGGTTCGGACGTGTCCAACATCACGATCTTGCCGGCCGCATTCATGGAGATGAATAGTCGCGTGCCGTCTCTGGTCATCCGGAGCAGCTGCGGAAAGCCCCCCTGGGCGATCGTTCCAAAATCAAAGACCGCTTTGGCCTGTCCCTTCTCAGTGTCCACAAGGTAGAGTTGATCGTCGGCCATCCCGGCAGTGTAAGCACGCCCTTTCCTGTCGTCCGGAATCAACTTGATGTCTATCGTTCCGATCGCGCCAGGAATCTGAATCGTCTTCAACAGTCGCCTCTGTCTGAAGTTCCACACGCGCACGCTGCCGCGCAAATCCAGCCCGCCGGGCACCGCGTGCAGAGTCGTCGATGGACAGACGAAGTCGCTGGTCACCATCAGGTTCATCTCCGGCCGTACCGAGATGCCGTGAGGATTGAACCCGTCGTGCGGCGGGTCCTCAGGGAACTCCTTTATCATCTCGAGGTGTCTGTTGAACTCCACGACTCGCCCCGGGTGTGCGCCGCCTGCACCTCCCATCATAGTGACCAGGAATCCGCCTTCCGGCAAAGCGTAGAACTCATCGGTAATCGCAGATAAAGGCGGATCAGCCGAACTCATAAAGGTTGGCGCGGTGGGATTCGAGACATCAAAGAAGAAGACCTCCTTTTGTCCCTTCAGGACGCTCAGCAGTCCTCCGCACCCAAGCACCCTTCCATCTCTCGAGAGGCCGACGTGATGGGGTTCGTTTCCGCTGGCTCCTGGTCCTGGGAGCGGCAACGTGGTTATGAGTCTGCCGTAGTTCGGCGAGCTGTCATCGAAATCGACGACCGCAAGGAAGTCCGGCGCGACGCGAGCCTGGTCGCCGGCCCAGACGAACATGTATTTCTCCTGGTCGCGACGCTCCCTGCTACTGTCTGCCTGTGACTTTGGATTCTCCGGACGCGCACTGCTTGAAATCACCGTGTACGGCACGGCGACAACCAGCAGCGCAATCGGTATCAAAAGCCGTCTAAATCGAACATCAAACCGAGTCATAAGTTTTCCTCCTTGCCTTTATGGAATTTCATTCAGCCCGGTCGCGGGCGCTACCAATGCCAGACTTGATCGTGGCCTTCAAACAGAGCGGCGAGGTCGTTTCTTCCAATCATCTGGACATCACCGATGCACGAGTGAGCGTCGATGCCACGCTCCTCGAGATCATGCTGGGCTACGAAGATGTTCACGCCCTTCTCTCGAAGCTTCGCGATGTCCTCGTTGGGTCTGGCCGGACGGTTGATCGACGCGCTGCCGATGGCGAGCTGCGGGCATTCCTGGCGGACGATGTAATTCACCGCGTTTCCGCGGAGCAGAATCGTCAGGTCGGCGCCGGCATTCTTCAATGCGCGACTGAGCCAGAGTATTGTGTCGTCCTGCTCTTCCAACGTCGCGCGATATGCTGTCTCAACTACGTTCAGGATCTTCATGATTCCTCCGATCACCGTACGGGCGACCCTCCGCGGCCACCCCCGTTTAAGGGGGCTCCCCCTGACGAAGAAGGGGGGGCGGAAGCAGGGGCGGCCACGGAGGACCGCCAGTACAGGTGCTATTTGGTTGGGATAACAAGCGTGTTGGTCGACTCCTGAGCCATCCTCAGGAAATCGGCCGGTCCGCCGCGCTTCACTCCCTCGATGCTGTTTCCGGCGCCGCGCTCGTCAACGCACAAGCCGCAGTTGAGCCAGGTCAGAAGAGGCTCGCCTTTTCCCACCTCGAGCAGGGAGCTGATGAATTTCTTAGTCGTAGGATGGTCTTCTTCTTCGACCGTGGTTCCCTTCACCGGGTTTGCGTGAGGGGCTTGATCTCTGAATGGCAGATTCACCGCACCCTCATATGCGAAGACGTTAACATTGATTCCCTTATTCAAGGCCGCCGAGATTATTCTTAGCGCCGTCGTTGAATTAGCTGACTCGTATGGCGGATCCATCAGAGCCAGGGTTAGAGTCTTGCGTGACATGATTTTCTCCTTAGTGCCAGATGGCTTTTGTGTTGTCGCGAACGAGCAAATCGACCAGGGCGTCGATGCTGGACTCCTTGACGGCGGGGTTGATCTCGCTCGAGACAATGCCTCTCTCCTTCAGAGAGAAGCCGTCCGCGAGCAAGTTAATGCCCGCCTTTTCCAGCTGCGGCAGATGAGAACCGATAGCGTTTCGACGAGCCCCCAGTACGCCGTTCTGAACGAGGAAGACCGTCACGTCGTTGTCGCGCTGTTTCAGGGCTGTTGCGGTATCGACGACAAACTGTGCGTCACGGGATTCGAAGGGATCTCGTGACTCAATGAACACATAACTGATCATCTTTCTTACTCCTTTCACAGAATCGTATGACTGCGAGACTTCCAGACTTGCAGGGAGTCTCGCGGAGTCGGGTCTCTGGTCCGTGCAGTCTCTTTCTGATAACTTCGACTTCTGATTACTTCGACGTGG
>DASYSA010000171.1:0-3746 GCA_036003885.1 Blastocatellia bacterium
CGGACGAGTTATTCCAGGGTGAATGGCTTTCAGGACAACCTGGTAGACGGCAAGCCAAACAATTGGCGATGCCGAGCCGGGTCCCGCTACCTCTACATCTGCGAGGATGGCCTGGTACATTACTGCTCGCAACAGCGAGGCTACCCGGGAATTCCTCTTTTGGACTATACCAAAGAGGATATGCGCAGAGAGTATCTGACCAGGAAAGCCTGCGCCGACTACTGCACAGTAGCGTGCGCCCAAAAGGTGGCTACCTTCGACAACCGGCGCGACCCTCAAACGCTGGGAGTGAAGGGCGCGGTGCGGCGAGAGGCGCTGCAGGCGATTGGTCTCTATCAGATCGAACAGACGCAGGAGTAGGACCCAGCGGTAAGCGCTGGCTTAATTCAGCCTGATTTTGTCAAAGAAATCAGTTGTTATTTGTAAGTCATAATGATAAGGTGCGCCGGTTGGGCAGGGTCCCCAAGCGCATCGATCAATAACATTAGCGAGAGCGAAGGCGGTGGGATGTCTCAGACGCTTCGCGACCGAACGAGGAGAACAGAACATGCATAAACCAGTGAAATACGCGGAGAAAGGATTGACGTACGCTGCGAAGGGGGCGTGGGCCGTGTTCGAACGCCTGAATCGCATCAAGCAGAATCCATCCTTCACGCCCAAGTGGTCTGAGAAACCCATTCCGAAGTCTTACCAGAAGACCAAGCCGCCACTTGGATGGCCTCGTACTACTGATTCGCTCTGCCCGCGTTGCGTGCCCGAGATTCGCCAGCAGATCGTCGATGGCAAACTGCCTCACGAGATTCTGCTCAACGAGAAGGTCGGTGAGATCAAAGCACAGATCATCGAACGTGACGGCAAGATCCTGATGGTCAAGGACTGCCCCAAACACGGCCACTTCGAAGACGTAATGTCGATCGACACCGCTTTCTTCAAACATCTCGAAGAGACGTTCCCCGGCCGCGATATTGCGGCCCATAACGACGAAAAGCTGCACAATCACGGCTCGAGCACAATTAAGCATGGCCGCGGATCCGTCCTGACGATCGACCTCACCAACCGCTGCAACATGATGTGTGACCCGTGCTTCATGGATGCAAACCAGGTCGGGTTCGTGCACGAGCTTACCTGGGACGACATCAAAACGATGCTCGACAACGCGATCTCGATTAAGCCGCGACGCCAGATGAGCGTTCAGTTTTCAGGGGGCGAGCCGACTCTTTCTCCTTTTTTCCTGGACGCGGTCAGGTACTCGCGCAAGGTCGGTTACAACAGCGTACAGGCGGCAACCAACGGTATCGAGTTCGCCAAGAGCCCTGAGTTCTGTGCCCAGGCGGCCGACGCGGGCTTGCGCTACGCCTACCTGCAGTTCGACGGCATAGGCAATGCCGCTAACGAACATCGCAAGGTCGGCAATCTGTTCGACGTCAAGCTTCGGGCCATCGAGAACCTTCACAATGCCGGAGTTGAGATCGTGCCCGTCACAACGATTGTGAACGGCATCAACAATGAGCAGGTCGGTCGCATCATTCAGTTCGCGCTGGATAACCCGAAGAAGATCAGCTTCTGCTCGTTCCAACCTGTCTCGTTCACGGGACGCGACGAAGATGTATCGGACGAGCGCCGCCATGCTCAGCGCTACACACTGTCGCACCTGGCGCACGACGTTAAGAACCAGACCGGATTGGGAGAGCCGACTCGCGACTGGTTCCCGATCTCATTCATCGGCACCTTCTCCGATTGGGGAGACCTGGTGAAGGGTCCTGAGACCGAGTGGGGCCAGTTTAAGTGCGGCTGCCATCCAAACTGCGGAGTCGGTATGGCAATCATGGTCGACAAGGAGACCAAGGAATCTGTTCCGGTTACCGCATTCCTGGACGCCGAACAGCTGGCCAAGGACGTCGCCAAGGTAAACGACGCCGCTCGAGGCAAGTGGCTGTCCATTGCTGGAATGGGGCTTGCCTTGATGAAGAATTACGATTCATTCAAGTCTCCGACGCACTTCAAGCTCTCAGACCTGTTGAAGAAGTTCGACAAGACCTGGGGCGCCACCGGCAAAAACTACGGCACGGTTTCCGGCGACCGCACCCGTGAGGATATCGAATTACGCCGCCAGGATCGCTGGAATTTCCTGTTCATCGCAGGGATGTGGTTCCAGGACCTGTTCAACTACGACTTCCGCCGCACCGAGCAGTGCATCATCCCCTATGCAACTCAAGAGGGGGAGATCAGCTTCTGCGCTTATAACACCGGAGTCGGCTGGCGCAACATTATCGAAAAGATGCATATGACTGCTACGCTCACCAAGTGGTACGAGGAGTACGGTCGTCACGAGATCTTCGCGGGCGGCAAGAGCGTTGATCTTGCCAGCTCTGAGCATCACTTGAAGCTCAGAGAAGAACTGGTGACGAACGAGATCCAGCATGACCTTGATGAGTTGGGCATCGCCAAGAACTCGCGCGAGGAGAAGCAGCGAGCGCGAGCCGAAAAGATGCGGCAACAACAAGAGAACGATCGAATGGCGAAGCTCTATCGACAACACGTTCTCAAGGAGGAGGGCGAGCCGGAAGCGCCACTCGTTCAACTCAAGCTCGGAGGGTTGAAGAAGCAGCAGCCCGATGTGACGCCTGCAGGCTTCGGCGACTAGGCCGGTACAATAAGAGAGAAAAGGCCGCCGGGTTGAACCCGGCGGCCTTTTTCTTTTTTGCTCTTTCAGATCTCAGTTCTGATCGACCCTCGGCCCTCGCCCCACGGGACGAGCTGCAGATCAACTCCTAAGGGCTGACACTTTCCGGGTCAGCCACAACCGAAAAGTCCAACTCACCTATCCCCTGTCTCCGCACCCGCTCGAAAGCGTCCGTAACTGCGCTCAGGATCGGCATCGTTACGTGCGCTTCATCTGCAGCCTGTTGAGCCTGCACCAGGTCCTTGAACATGAGATCAAGCGCGAAATGGGTGGCCCAGTCTCGATCCGCAATCTTCGGATGCTTGAGTACCGCGACCCTGGCCATCGTTCCCATGAAGACGTCGACTGCGGTCTGCCGATCCACACCGCCCTTCTTCGCAAGGGCGAGTCCTTCGCCGACGCTGGCAATAATACCCGCGACGAACTGGTTACAGGCCAGCTTCAAAAAGGCACTCGAACCGTTCGGCCCAACGTGAATGATCTTCTGGCCCATCGCAGACAGCACATCCTGCTGAGCTTCAAGCGTCTCGGCAGGGCCCCCAACCAGGATCGTGAGCTGCCCATTCTCCGCGGCCTCCTTGCTGCCCATCACCGGCGCATCGAGAAAATGGCATCCGCGCGATCGGGCCGCCTGAGCCAGATTGCGGCTCATCGCGGGAGTGACCGTGCTCATATCTATGAAGGTAGTTCCCGGCTTTGCGTGAGGCAGCATCTGTTCGAGTACAACTTCCCGCACCACCTGGTCGTCTCGCAGCACGCTGACTACGACGTCTGATTCAGCGGCAACAGATGCCGGGTCGGCCGCCGCCACCGCGCCGGCTTCAATCAGCGGCACACACTTTTCCGCACTTCGATTCCACACACTTACCGGGAAGCCCTTGCGAAGCAGACTCGCAGCAATGCCTCCGCCCATGATTCCAATCCCGACAACGCCAATTCTCTTCATTTTGTTTTTCCCTGTTCAGTCAATGTTTGCTCAAGCGAATTACTTTCCCGCGAAGATCTTATCGACTCGCGCGGATACATCGCGGAGGTAGCTTTCATCCCCTCCCTTGAGCTCAAC
>DASYSA010000172.1:0-3265 GCA_036003885.1 Blastocatellia bacterium
CCGAACGTGAAGCAGCGTTTTCTCGCTACTCTGCCGGGAGCGGTCCTTGCGGTGGGCTGTTGGATCGGATTGTCTTATCTGCTCGGGATCTATTTTCGGCATTTCGCGAATTTCAATAAAACCTATGGCACGCTTGGCGCAGCAATTGCCCTGATGGTCTGGTTGTATTGGACAGGCTTTGCCATGTTGGTGGGAGCAGAACTTAATGCCGAACTGGCGAAGATCAGCCGTCACGGCAGAGTGCAAGAAAAGCACGAGCCTCCCGCCATTACAAGAATCGATCTTGCAGCCTAAAATCTTCGTTCTAAACCGTCGTCGTTCCTACGCAGCGCGTCTTTGCCGCATTCTTGAGCGTTCGAGTGTGGTTAACTTCGGGGTACCCGGGAGCGGAACAACTACCAGTCTCGCGACCTAGCTCTCTCGTGGAGAGCAAATGCTGTATCATTTCGCCGCTATGAAAAACACCTTGATTCGTCACGCCGTTTTCGTCCTATTCCTGGCATCCTCAATGTCGGCCGCGCAAGGACAGAACGCCGGTGGCCTGAAGAGCGAGTACCTGGACGACTTTGCAGAGACCTGCAAACACTTAGACCAGCTTTCGGAAGCGATGCCCGGCAACAAATACAGCTGGCGACCAGGGCCAGGAGTGCGCTCCGTGAGCGAAGTCTACGTCCACATCGCCAATGGGAACTTCCTACTCCTCTCCTTGACCGGGGTGAAGCTTCCAACTGAATACTTTCCCAATTTGACGACAGATGCAAAAGGCAAACCCGATACGCAAGCGGTTTTCAAGCGTATGGGCGAACTGGAGAAGACGGTCGCGGAGAAGGATGCCGTAACGCGAATGCTCAAGTCCTCACTTGATGAAGTCCGCAACCGATTCTCCCAACTAACTCCTGCCGAACTCGATCGACCTGCGGATTTCTTCGGGGAGAAGACGACGGTGCGAAGGATCTACTTGCGGATCTTTGCTCATGTGAATGAGCACTATGGCCAATCAGTTGCTTATGCTCGCGTCAATGGAATTGTGCCACCCTGGTCGCAGACACAGAAGCCGGAGTGACATTTGTCAGGATCGGAATTAATCATTTAGATCCGCTTGACGGTTTTTATTCGCGTGCGCCTCTAGCACGTTACGTGGAGGATCGCGTTGGTATCGTCGGGGTCTCGCTGCAACGCCTCGATCGCTTTAACCATCGGCAGAATCAGTAGCTTGACCTTATGGCGCTCGGCCTAACGCTTTTTCTTTCATCACCGGCAATCTGCCGTATGCGCAGAACAAGAGCTGGCTTGCTCAAGTTCGGTTTCGAGCAGGTATCTCTCTCTCTCGGGTTGGATGTACGCCGGCGTCATGTCCATGGATCATGGCGATCCACGGGACAATCGGAGTTCTGCTCTGCAAGAAGGCAACAGGCAAAATGACACGGTCGGGCTGAATCTGAGTCCTTCTCGGTGGACTTTTGCATTCTGTCATTGGTCCATTAGCATGACTTTGGAGGTGGATTCATGATCTCAGGTGGTAACGTCACGGTTCTGGTCTCCGATATGGACGCTGCCGTCACTTTCTACACCAATGTGCTCGCCATGAAGCTAATCAATCGTTTTGGGAACCACTGGGCGACTGTCGATGCGGGCAAGGGTCTCGTTATAGGGCTGCATCCGGCATCGGCGAAGTTTCCGGCGCCAGGAACCAAGGGTGGCATGATGATCGGGCTCGAGATTGACGAGCCCATTGAAACCGCTGTTGATCGACTGCAGCGCAACGGCGTTCGCTTCAAGGGCTCGATCGTCAAAGACGAGCCGGGGAACTTCGCCGATTTCGAGGATCTCGATGGCAATCCCTTCTACCTCTGGGAAGTGAAGCCTGCGCCTGAACAACGGGTGGATCAGGAACAATCTTCCGCATGAAACGCCGCAGCACCTCGATTCAGTGACGGCCGACCCCGTTGTCCGTACGTTCGAGGTCCATACCTCCACCGGTCACAAGATCACCAAGGCAAAGCCGCCTGACACGGAGCCGATCCCATCAAAAGCTGATTGCTCTTGCCGAGCGAACTTTAACGCCGTGTGGTTTGGCACGTCGCAAGTTTGAAAGCTCGTGTTGCCAGAGCTCGGATTGACAGAGTGTTAGTGCGCTCATAAGATCAACGAATTCGGGGAAGCTTCTTTGCGGAGGCCGTCAATGAAGAAGTTGCTCGTGCCTGCGATTTTCCTCTTTGTCGCACTATATTCGGCTTCAACGGCCTCTGCTCAAGTGACCCCCTTTCATTGCTAGTTCAGCGCACAGACGGGACCACGCAGCGTCACGCTCTACAGCAGCGACGTGTTTCACGCAGATGTCTCAGAAGAAGCCGCGATCGAGGCGCGGTGGAACAACTACATTCACACGACGTACCCTGTCAAACCACAAGATATGGGTAACTGTGAATGCTCCCGCCCTTAGAGGCCAGAGACAGCAGGTTCGCTATCTCAGGCCGAAATCGAAGTCGATCGACGTTCCATCGTTCAGGGAAATTCTGTAGAAGTACGTACTTCCAGCGTTCAGCGGTTTGGTACTGATGTTGAACATCCACTGGTCGCCAGTCCAACGGAACATCGTGTCCGGGGTAGTCGAGACAGGATCCTCGTTGGCAACGCCGTACAACGTTCCGTTGTATATCTGGATGACCTTGAAGTCCGTCACCACTCCGGGTGTGCCAATCGAAACGCCATTGGCATCGCAGACCCGGAACTTTGCCGGTACCGTGCTCCCCTGCTTCTTGGGGAAGACGCTGGATCCCGTGAGATCGATGGGTTGCAGGATGGCATGGCCCGGCGAACCCAGGCACGCGGCGGTGGAGTAGAAGACGCCGTACAGGGACGTCTTGCTGTAAGTATTCCCAGCCACATCCTTGGCGTTCACGGTGAAGTTCTTGCTTCCGACGGAGGCTGTATCGAACTGCGCACCGCTAGCCACAGGGCCGCCGCAGCCCGCCGAACCCGCAATCAGGCCAGAGGATCCGGCGTCAGCGCAGCCATAGTTTGCGATTGCTGACTGGTTCAGCACGTAGCTGCCACTGTTGGACGGATTGATTAGGTTGACGGTGGGAGCAGTGACGTCAACATTGACGTGCATGATTGAAGTTGACGCACTGTTTCCGGCTTTATCCATGGCAGCGCCAGAAATAGTCTGGTTGGCGCCTTCTCCGACCAGCACTGGTGGCGTACAGCTAGCGACGCCCGCGAGACTATCGTTGCAGGTGAAGCTCACTGTTGGGGTGCCTGT
>DASYSA010000173.1:0-17874 GCA_036003885.1 Blastocatellia bacterium
GGCGACGTGAAACCGGAGTGATCATCGTACCGATCCGAATCCGCGTTGTGCGCATCGCCATCGCCCCGAGGACGACCCAAGGATCGAACCAGGGAAAGTCGGGAAACTTCTCGGTCCCGATCGCCATCGCGTCGGCAATGAAGAGGCCGTCCCAGCCTGCTGCTTCCGCTTCGGCGGCGATCTCGGGCAGGACCGGTATGTCACCTCCATCGAGGACAAAGCCATAGTTCATCTAATGTTCCCTCCTTATAGGTTCACCTCTGCTCTAATACTTCTGTACCTTCCATGTGAACGATACATCGCTTTCTTGACAGCTTGTGTCATATTCCGTGGAAAAGTCATCTGGGTGAAGGGTTCGGCTTCGAAGGCTTTCGCATCTGACTTTTGGGAATTGATAAGCCGGCCCTCCGGCGGTTGGGTGAAAATCGAGCCTTCCCACCCGCCTCGGTTGCGCAGGAAATAGGAGCTCCTGTGATTTCCCCGGTGCTGTCCGTCGACACCCCCTCAGCAAATCATCGATCATAGGGAATGCTTTCCGATGCCAACGCTGCTGTCGATGACGTTTATCGCTCTGATTGGGGTCGGATCGTTGCCACTCTGATCAGGCTCGTCGGCGACTTCGACGTGGCCGAAGAGGCGGCACAGGAAGCCTTCACGGCCGCTGTGGACCAGTGGCGCATTTCCGGGATCCCTGAGTTCCCACGTGCTTGGCTCATCCAGACAGCTCGGCACAAGGCCATCGACCGCATCCGGCGCCGGACTCGATTCGAGGAGAAACTTGAATCGTACGCCTCATCAGGGATGATCCGGACAGTCGAAGTTCCGGATTACGACACGAGCGAAATCTCTGACGATCGCCTTCGACTGATCTTCACCTGCTGCCACCCCGCGCTTGCGCCCGAGGCGCAGGTCGCGCTGACGCTTCGGACACTGTGCGGCCTCGAGACGGACGAGATCGCGCGCGCGTTTCTCGTGCCCCCCACTACGATGGCGCAGCGGCTCGTGCGGGCGAAGCGGAAGATTCGCGACGCAGGAATTCCGTATACGGTGCCCGACGCGAGCGACGTGCCTGCGCGCCTTGATGCAGTGCTGACCGTTATCTATCTGGTCTTCAACGAAGGCTATGCGGCGACTCGAGGCGAGCCGCTCCTGAGGACTGACCTTTGCACGGAGGCCATCCGTCTTGGGCGTCTCGTGAAGATGTTGATGGAGCCCCGTCCTCCTTCGGAAGCGACTGCTCTCGTCGCCCTCATGTTGCTTCATGATTCACGTCGCGATGCCCGCCTCGATGAAGCGGGCGATCTTGTCGTTCTCGAAGAGCAGGATCGGAGCCGCTGGCACCAGGAACAGATCGCTGAGGCGCTGCCGCTCGTCGAGGAGGCGCTTCGCGGTGGGGTTGCTCCGTTCGCGCTCCAGGCAGCGATCGCGGCTGAGCACTGTCGGGCGGCGCGGGCCGAGGATACTGACTGGCCTCAGATCGTCAGGCTTTACGATCTTCTCGCGAGCCTGCAGCCCTCTCCCATTGTGTCGCTAAACCGCGCTGTGGCTGTCGCGATGGCGGACGGCCCTGAGCGAGGGATTGTGCTAATTGATGCGCTGGCCTCGGCAGGCGATCTTGACGGCTATCACTTGCTCCACGCCGCACGCGCAGATTTGCTGCGCCGCCTTGGATCGTCAAAACAAGCAGCGGAGAGTTATGAGCGCGCCCTGGTGCTGGTCACAAACGAGAGCGAGCGCCGATTCCTCGAGCGGCGGCTGAGCGAAGTTCAGGCCTCTAAGGCTTGAGACCTCGGTGCGGAGCGGATCTGCAACCTGACGAGCGGATGGGGAAGCCGACGTATGCCACCAGGACTCATCAAGGCAAGTGGCTCCGTCTTCATTGTATTTGTGGCTATGCGGCGAGAGTGAATCTTCGCTAAGCCTCACATCGAGTAATCGTTGATCACTTCCATGTCGGTTGCGTCAAGGCTGGAATCCTCGAACCAGGCGAGAGGCGAGGTTCTATCCAGGCTCAGCCTGATGAACCCTGCGGCAATCTCTGCATCGACTGGTCTCGAGAACAGGTATCCCTGAGCCTCGTCGCACTTGAGCTCCTGAAGCAACGAGAGTTGCTCCCTGGATTCGACACCTTCGGCTATTACCCCGATTCCCAGATTGTGCCCCAGCGCTACGATGGTTCGTAGAATCTCGTTATTCCCATTGTTTCGATTGATCCGGTTCACGAAGGATCGATCGATCTTGAGCGTGTCTATCCGCAAGCGATGAAGGTAGCTCAAAGATGAATAACCGGTGCCGAAGTCGTCGATGCTCAATCGCACTCCGGAGGCCCTAAGCTCCGTGAGGATATCGCCGGCGATCTCGAAATTTTGCATGAACGCGCTCTCAGTGATTTCGAGCGTCAGGATGCGGGGATCAAGACCGGTAGAGTCCAGCGTCTGTTGAACGCTCTCGGAAAGACGATTCGGCAACACGAATTGCTTGCTCGACAGATTCACACTGATTGACAGGGGTTGCGTGGGTGCAAACTGTGTCAGCCATCGTTGCATCTGCGTGCAGGCCTCATTCAACACCCAACTTCCAAGCGGAACTATTAAACCCATTTCTTCTGCGAGGCCTATGAACGCTTTTGGCATGATCAATCCCTGGTCAGGGTGTTGCCAGCGCACCAACGCTTCGAATCCCGTTAGCCTGCCTGTCGAAAGTGAGACGATGGGCTGGTACTGTAAGAAGAGTTCGTTGCGTTCAATGGCCCGTCGCAGATCTGTCTCTAACTGTAAGCGTGTGAGTGCCTGCGTGTGCATGTTCTTGTTGAACATCACATGGCGAGCTTTGCCCAGCGATTTTGCCTGGTACATTGCCGTATCGGCATCGCGCAACAGTTCTTCGGCGTAGTTGTAGCCTGGTTCGTAAATGGCAATACCGATGCTTGCCGTCGTAGATGTTTCATAGTCGCTGAGTCTGAGCGGGCTCGAGACTTGCTGCTGGATTTCAAGAGCCAAATCAGCCGCTTCTGAAGGGCTCTTGATGTTGTTGAGCAGAATCGTGAACTCGTCTCCGCCCAGGCGCGCTACTGAATTCTCCCGGCCCACTGAATTCCGTAACCGGTTGCCAATTTCAATCAACAGCTTGTCGCCGGTCAAATGGCCCAGGCTGTCGTTAATGACCTTAAAACGGTCGAGGTCCAGAAACAGAACTGCGAACAGATGGTCCCCCTTTAGCTTGGCTCTTGCTAAAGCGGTCTTAAGCTGATCGAGAAACCAGGCGCGGTTCGGAAGCTCAGTCAAATCGTCGTGGTAGGCGGCGCGTAGAAGCTGATTCTCCGCTGTTTTCCGGTCCGTGATGTCTTGTATCTGCAGAATGAGTTGGGAGCCGTCTCGTGGCTGGTCGGTCAATGGGGAGACCGCAACCAGGACGCATACATCATGTCCGAGTTTGTGAAGAAAGCGGCTCTCCATCTGGCAAACAAGGAGCTTGCCTTCGAGTGTCTGCTTCACCCCATTCAGAAACACTTCGCGGTCATGTGGGTGCGCGAGCGCTTCGAAGCTTGTTTGGAGAAGCTCCTCTTCTGAGTACCCGAGAATCTTACACAGGGACTGATTGACCTGTAGCCAGCGCCCCTCTGCGGCCACCAGAGCCATACCTATAGGTGCATTGTCGAAGGCCTTGTGAAAGCGCATCTGGCTTTCTGCCCGAGCAGCGGAGGATTCAACATTCTTGACGTAGGTTATGTAAGTAAAATACAGGATGGCGATGATTGGAATAATTCCGATGAAGGCCAGGAAACCGTGCTCAGTGATCAGTCTCGTGGTTACCCCGGCGGCGGAAGCGCAAGCAAGGTAAGTGATCGATGTCCACAGATAATGTCTCCTCCAGATTCTCCAGGGACTGTGATTCTCTCTGAGCGCTGCCCCTGTCGCTATGAGCGAGGAATTGACTCCGTACTGTATGAACGCCATCGCGGCGATCAGCATAACAAATCTGAAAGAGTAGTCGCCTTGACTCGTGGCATCAATCGGTCCAAACATCCCGCGGAGACAGATGACTGTTACATACGTTGTGAGAGACATCGCGCCGGCGTTAAAGAGCATGGTGGGTAGCTTCCTGGTAACGCGCAGGGAGGAGACAAACCCCTCGGCCATCGCGAGCAGGACGGCCGTCTCGCCGTCGAACGACAATATCACCAGAAAAATGAACAGATCAGAGATCGAAATGGAGGTTTTGACGCGAAAGAAATCGACCACGATGCCTGAGGCGACTCCAACGGTCATCAGAGCTACGACAGCAAACTGCCATCCCAGGAACTTCGGGTGCAGATTGACCGCTGCGTACACGGACGCCCCCAGTCCGGCAAGACTGATGAGCCATAGATAAGGCTTAAACAAGCGTCCTGCAACGGGTGAGGATCCGGTCCGATTCTCAGGATTGAATGAAATGGCTTTCTCTCCTTCGCGTTAGCTGTCTTTACCGCACAACATTTTCGAGTCGAAAGGCGTGATCGCAGTTCCGGTCGACGACAGTGCTTTTGGTGCTTTAGCATCTCTCTAACAATCAATTGCCGCGCCACGAGTCTCGGTCGTTGCTTCGAGCACCTGTTCACGGAGTTCATGCCGTGCAAAAGACAGCGGTAGTTCGGTTAAAATCATGGACTTCTGAGGCAGGATTTCAACGAATGATCAGAACATTTTCCCGCTTCTGAATCAGTCAATGACCGCCATACCCGTTCAGAATGACGGACTCAATCGCCGCAAAGTGACCGACCGGTCACCCGCAGATAACAACCGCACCGCCGGATCTCACTAGAAACGGGAGCTTCTCGTAGCGGTGAGCAACGGTACAGAGGTTGCCTTGGAATATGTCCAGGCCCTGCACGCCTATCCAGAACGAGCCTCAGGGGAAATTGAGAAAGATATGAAGCGGCACCTTATTTTTGTGTTGATCTTTTCGCTCTCTGCAGCAGGATCACTATGCGTAAGTACAATACCTGGTGGCGCCAACATAACGGAGCCTGACGAGCAGCTATTTCAAGATTCTCTTTTTGCGAAAGTGTCCGCGGACGTGCGCGAAAAGATCATCGCAAACCAACAACGGGCGCCGCAATCAGCGAACACTGTCGAGGGAGAGGAGACTGTAAAGGTCATCGTTCAGTTCGGAAGCGAACTTGCGGAGCGATCCTCTCGACATAGTGACCAGAATCGGGACCAGGATAATTCCGTGCTCGGTCGTGAGCGCGTGCGTGGCGAGCGAAACCTCCCTGAGCTTGATTCAAGTATCGTCGACGTGCCTGTGAGCGCCCTCGAGGAATTGGCTAATTCCCCCGATGTGTCGTATGTCAGTTTAGACAGAGAGATCGAAGTACTCGGACATGTTGAAACAACAACCGGCGCAACGGCGATGCGACTGCAGTCCGGAAATAGCGAAGTCGATGGACGAGGTATTGGTATTGCGGTAGTTGATTCAAGTATCTTCAAGTCACACCGTTCCTTTCTGGGAGCCGACGGTAAGAGCCGAGTCCTGACAGACGTGGATTTTACGGGCCAGGGCGTCACTAGCGGTGATCCGTACGGACATGGAACCCACGTCGCAGCGCTGGCAGGCGGCGGCTCTCGAGATACCCCGGAGGAATACGAGGGTATCGCGCCTGGCGCCCAGATCATTAATCTTCGCGTCCTGAATTCGCAGGGACAGGGCACAGTGTCGTCGCTGTTGACCGCCCTTGATTGGATAATGACCAGGCGCGCGACCTACAACATCCGTGTCGTCAATCTAAGCCTCGGCTGCCTGGCAGTTGATTCTTACACCAATGATCCCGTGTGCCGCGCTGTGCGGCGCCTGGTTGACACAGGAATCGTGGTGGTTGCCGCCGCTGGGAACAACGGCAAAGACAGCACCGGCGAAAAAATCTACGGGCTCATTCATTCGCCGGGCAATGAGCCATCCGCCATAACAGTTGGCGCCACAAACACCTTCGGAACAGACGAACGCAGTGATGATGGCGTGGCCACTTATAGCTCCCGCGGCCCCACCCGTAGCTACTCAACTAACGCTGGTGGAATCAAGGTCTACGATAATCTTCTGAAGCCGGACCTCGTCGCGCCAGGAAACAGGCTGATTTCTGCGCAAGCCAAAGAGAATGTCCTGGTCACTACTTATCCTGAGCTGGACGTGGACTCTACCAGTGGCAACTATGAAAGAAGGATGATGTACCTCAGCGGCTCTTCAGCGGCCGCGCCCATCGTCTCCGGGACTGCGGCGCTTATGCTGCAGGTGAATCCTAAACTGACACCCAGTCTTATCAAGGCGATCTTAATGTACACAGCTCAACCGCTTGCTGGGTACAACATGTTCGAACAGGGCACAGGTGAGGTGAATATTGAAGGGGCGGTGAGGCTGGCCAGGCTCGTTCGGACAGATCTGACCCCGACTACTCTCATCGGCTCGCGACTGTTGACGACGACCAACCTGCCGATACCTCAGTCATTGATTGCCGGACAGAATTTTTCGTGGGCCCAGGGAATCCTGCTGGGTGAGACCTACGCGACTGGAACGGAACTTATCAGCAAATACCAGCTGATATATGCGCTGGGTCATGTGTTAGCCGAGGGCGATGTAGAATATGGCGGCCGATTGATCTCAAATTCAACCTGCCTGACCGGTGGGGTAACCCTGGGTAGCAACATATTGATCAACGACGGACGCTTGCTTGCCGATGGACTGCCGCTTTTGAGCGCGAGTGCGTTGATTGGCGACGGGCACCTTCTCGCCGACGGGCACTTGCTCGCCGATGGACACCTGCTCTCAGATGGTCATTTGCTCTCCGATCAAACTTTGCTAGCGGATGCAAGGTTCCAGGCTCTCGTAGCAATGATTCAAGGCGACAGGTGACCGCCTCGAAGAGAGTTCGCGGCAATGATGACTGCTCGCGAGTGATCCTCCGTTAGCCTCCCCGCTTGAAATATTGGACGGCGCGCTCGTGACGCTCGGCGGCCTCACGCGTGTCGAAGGTGCCCAGGTTGCGGCGCTTGCCGGTCTTCGGGTTTTTCTTACGCGAATAGAGACGATACTTGCCTGACTTTAGCTTCCTGATCACGATCATGCCCTCATAGCGGCCGTCGATGTGATTGCAGCCGAAGTGCCATCATTGCCGACCCAACTTCGGCGTCACTAGCCTCGATCCTCGACGCAGAGCCCGAATCCGCGTCCCTCGTTTGTAGCGCAGCTTTCCACTCTGTACAGTGTCGATACAGGCTTGCCGTGATTCCCACGGCGACTGCCGAATTCAGCAGACTCCCGTAAAAGGCCGCTCTTTAAGGGCATGCCCCGACATCCAGTCCTGCGCTCACGCATTTGTCCACCAGCCATTGAATAAGCAACTAGAGTGCCGATGATCGCACCTGCACGAACTCCGGTTTACCGAATAACGTGCGCTACCGAATGCGACCAGGGAATTGTTCTTGCATCTTCCCAGGCTGAATGCAGAGGAGTTGTGCGCGGGACCCCGGAAAGGTACGAAGGGTTTTCAAGGCGAAGAGGTATTTGTTTTGTTGGACCTTCAAGTCTTATGCCTCTTTGGTGTCGCCGCGCTTTCGAAAGGATCCAAACTCGAGAGGAGCAAGTTATGCAACGCAGTTCGAAAAAACGAAGAGAGTCGGCAAGAAACGGAAGACTTCCAAACTATGATCTGTCAGAGCCAGACCGAGAGGAACTCTCTAAAGAGAACCTCGCCGAAATCGGAGCCCGACGAATTCAACACGAATTGGAAGAACACCACTCAACGGGACCCGCGCTGACCGGAGGAGATCTGGACGCCGACTGGCAGGGAGCCGAAGCCCTGGGAGACGAAGCGGTAGGAGGGCATGCGCCGACCCCGGATCAAAACGTCATCGACGAGATCGGGCAGGCGGTTGGATTCAATGCGGCAGACGGCGAAGAGCTTTATAGTCTGGAGGAACGTGTGGCTGAAAGAGATCGCAATCGCTGGGAACTTGACCGCCGATCAGATGGAGACTACGACAACGATCGGAGTCGATGAGAAATCGCCCAGCCGCTTCGGTGAGTCGGCGAGTGAAGGCTCGAATCCGACACCTAAGCCTTTCTTCTCACCTCGTGGTCGAGGCCACGTCCGCGGAAGGCCCCACCTTGGGGTAACTGCAGTTGTCCCCAAAGATCCAGTCCGCGATGGACGCCGGGCAGTCGACTTGATGTGGTGTCGCGCAACGATTCAGCAACGACCGACCCGTGGACAATGGAAAAAGATTTTGAGTCTGTCGATCTCCCTGTCTCTCGTTCGACGTTAACGTAGAGAAGCCTGGATCAGCCGGAATAGACGTCCGGGAAGCCCGGCTCCGAAATCAGAAAAGGAGACATACAATGCGATTCATGATTATTGTTAAGGCGAACAAGGACTCAGAGGCGGGCATTATGCCTGACGAAAAGCTCCTGAGCGAGATGGGTAAGTACAATGAAGAGCTGGTGAAAGCAGGCATTATGCTTGCGGGCGAAGGGCTCCACCCGAGCTCGAAGGGCGCGCGCGTCAGGTTCTCGGGACGGGAGCGCACCGTGATCGACGGACCCTTCAGCGAGACGAAGGAGCTGATCGCCGGCTTCTGGCTGTGGCAGGTGAAGTCGAAGGAAGAAGCGATCGAATGGGTCAAGCGTTGCCCCAACCCGATGGCCGGGGAGTCCGAAATCGAGATTCGCCAGGTGTTCGAGGCGGAGGACTTCGGCGCTGAGTTTACTCCCGAGCTGAGGGAGCAAGAGGAGCGGCTGCGCGCCCAGATCGAGAAGCAGACTAAATCGTAGCGACCCGAAGGAGAAACGACGATGCGAATCATGGGACTGCTTAAGGCCGACAAGGAGTCAGAAGCGGGAGTTCCCCCAACCCGGGAGCTGATGGCAGAGATGGGGACGTTCATCGAGGAGATTATGAAGGCCGGCGTGCTCGTGGCGACCGACGGGCTCCAGCCAAGCTCGAAGGGCGCGCGAGTCAAAGTGTCCGAAGGCAAGGTCACGGTGATTGACGGGCCCTTTACCGAGTCAAAGGAGCTTGTTGCTTCTTACGCGCTGCTCGAGGTCAAGTCGATGGCTGAAGCGATCGAATGGACCACGCGCTTCCTCAAAGTGCTTGGCGGAGGTCAGTGCGAACTTCGTCCGATCTTCGAGGCGACGGACTTCCCGCCCGAGCTCTTTCCCCCCGAGGAGGCCGCGCGCGAGGAGGCGTGGCGGAAGGAGATGCAGAAGAAGAATACCGCGAAGCAGTAGTCGCGGCGCGGTCGGCTTGCATTGGCGGATGGAAGATGGTGTGATCGGTAGCCGTGATGGCTACCGACGCACATCGTGCGATTGACGCTGTCTGGAGGATCGAGTCGGCCAGGCTCATCGCCGGTCTCACGCGGATCGTGCGTGATGTGGGTGTAGCCGAGGATCTGGCACAAGATGCCCTCATCGCCGCGCTTGAACAGTGGCCGGAGTCGGGGATCCCGGACAAACCCGGCGCCTGGCTCATGGCGACCGCGAAGCATCGGGCGATCGATCTCTTTCGCCGGAGGACGCTGCTCGAGCGCAAGCACGAGGAGCTCGGTCGCGAGATCGAGGTCAGGGAGATGGCCGTGCCGGACTTCGACGCCGCAATCGACGACGACATCGGCGACGACCTCCTGCGCCTGATGTTCATATCCTGTCATCCGGTTCTGTCTACCGAGGCGCGGGTCGCGCTCACGCTTCGCTTGCTTGGTGGGCTGACAACAGATGAGATCGCGCGCGCGTTTCTCGTATCGGAACCGACAGTCGCCCAGCGAATTGTCCGTGCCAAGAAGACCCTCGCCGAAAAGCGCGTCCCCTTCGAAGTGCCGCGCGGGCCCGATCTCGCCGCCCGCCTGTCATCAGTCCTCGAGGTCATCTACCTCGTCTTCAATGAGGGTTACACCGCAACAGCCGGTGATGACTGGATGCGACCCGCGCTCTGCGAGGACGCCCTTCGGTTGGGGCGTATTCTGGCTGAACTTACGCCGAAAGAGCCGGAGGTCCATGGTCTCGTAGCGCTCATGGAGATCCAGGCGTCGCGTTCACGGGCCAGAGTGGGACCTTTGGGAGAGCCGATCCTGCTACTGGATCAGAACCGAGCGCGATGGGATCAACTCCTGATCCGGCGAGGTCTCGCGGCGCTCGACCGCGCCCGGGAAGCGAGTGATGCGCTCGGCCCGTACGTGGTGCAAGCCGCTATCGCCGCCTGTCACGCCCGTGCACGTACGGCAGAAGAGACCGACTGGCGGCGCATTGCCACGCTCTACGATGCGCTCGCTCAAGTCATCCCTTCACCGGTCGTCGAGTTGAATCGGGCGGTTGCTGTCTCGATGGCGTTCGGCCCTGCAGCGGGCCTCGAGTTGGTGGATGCGCTGACCTCGGAGCCGTCGCTGAAGAAATACCACCTTTTGCCGAGTGTGCGCGGCGACCTGCTCTTCAAGCTTGGGCGTTTTGATGAAGCACGGTTGGAGTTCGAGCGCGCGGCATCACTGACGCAGAACGCCCGCGAGCGCGACCTGCTCCTCAAGCGAGCCCGAGCGTGCGAAGCCGTGCATGGTTAAGGCGAGTGTAGCATTGCGAGAAATGCGGAACGCGCCTTGAGGACGCCCTGGTTCCGTACGAAACTCCAGGCGTAGAGCAAGCCCTCGGCCATTGACAATCGCTTGCGCTTTAGAGTAGAACCGACTACGAGCAACCGGACCCGACCAGACACAACACTTACAGGCGTCATACTCACATGCTACTGATCTATGCAGCGTCGGACCCCGAGGTACCCATTTGATCTCAGAAGAGATCTCTCACTATCGGATTATCAAGAAACTCGACGCTGGCGGAATGGGTGAAGTGTATCTGGCCGAGGACATCAGGCTCAAGCGGAAGGTAGCGATCAAGGTGTTGCCCGCCAGCTCGATGACTAATGAACAAGCTAAGAAGCGGCTGCTTCGAGAAGCACAAGCCACTGCTGCGCTCGATCACCCGAATATCTGTGCGATTCACGAGGTGGGCGAACATGGAGAGACCGCCTTCATAGCTATGCAATACATCGAAGGCAGCACGCTTCACCGCAGAATAAAGAACAACCCGCTGTCGCCAGCCGAAATAGTAGATATCGGAATACAGGTGGCAGCGGCGCTCTCCGAAGCGCACTCGCACGGCATCATCCATCGAGACATCAAGCCGCACAATGTCATCATTACTCCTCGCGGGCAAGTGAAAGTACTGGATTTCGGTCTCGCGAAGATTGTTCAGGACGCATCGGCGATCCAAACGACCTCACCCACAGAAAGCCGCCTGACCGATACGGGACAAATAGTCGGCACCGTTGGCTATATGTCACCCGAACAGCTCAAGGATTTGCCGGTCGATTCGCGCAGCGATCTATTCTCGCTCGGTGTAACACTCTATGAGTGCGCGACTGGTAAGTCTCCTTTCACCGGTTCGAGCAAAATACAAATATCACTGCAGGTCATTCAGCACGACCCGCCAGGGCCGTCGAAGGTGAATCCAAATATTCCATTCGGGTTGGATGAGATCATACTGAAGGCGCTCGCAAAGGACGTCGATGCCAGGTATCAGTCGGCGGATGAGATGCTGGCGGATCTCAAAAAGATGCGGGCAGCCATTCACGATGGAAGCGCGCTCAATACTCGGCCGATGACGCAGCTGCCTACCTCGCGGCTCCGAATGTCTACCTCGATCATGACGCGCAGGATTCAAATGGTTCCGTTTGGCGTTAAGGCTGGATTGTTGATGTCACTGATGGCACTTGGCGTATTCGTGGCCCTCAGTATGCGGCGACCGTCAACCCGTCAGCCGTCGCCTGAAGCAAAGACGTGGTACGACCGAGGCACAGAGGGTATACGCTCGGGCGCCTATTACCAGGCGAGCAAGGCTCTGGAGCAAGCAATTCAAATCGACCATGGCTTCGCACTTGCACGCGCGCGGTTAGCTGAGACATACGCCGAAATGGACTACTCGGATAAGGCCAAGGAGGAACTGCTCCGTGCGATGGCTCTGGTACCCGAGCGATCATCGCTTCCGGGCGTGGACGGCATGTACCTTGATGCGATCGCGGCTACGGTCAGGCGCGATTTCACCGCAGCAATTGGATACTACGGCAACATTGCAGCACAGTCGCCGGATTCCGAGAAGTCCAGCGCCTATGTGGACCTTGGCCGCTCCTACGAAAAGAATGACAACCTCGACAAAGCAATCAAGTATTACGATGATGCGGCCAAGGCAGATCCCCAATCTGCAGCCGCCTTCCTGCGATTGGGCATCCTTTACGGTCGCCGCCAGCACCCGGAGCAAGCCGGCGAGGCGTTCAGCAAGGCCGAAACGATCTACAGGGCGATGAGCAATCAGGAGGGAGAGGCGGAAGTGCTTTACGAGCGAGGGGCGATGCTGAGGAGAAGCGGCAGGCTGACCGATGCAAGAACTCAATTGGAAAACGCTCTGGAGATATCGCAGAGAGCCAACAACAAGTATCAGTTTGTGAAGACTCAGTTGCAATTGAGCTCACTGTACGCCGCCGAGGGCGATACTGATCGAGCCAGGGACCTCGCGAAAGACGCCATGGGCATGGCGCAAGCAGGAAACATACGAGACCTCGCAACCAACGGTCTACTTGAACTTGGTGAAACGCTTCGACTGCGCGGTGAATTCATCGACGCGGCCAAATACTGCAAACAAGCTCTCGAATTAGCCCGGGCGGATAAGACTCGCAGAACGGAGGCGCGCGCTCTGTACTCCCTCGGCAGTATGAATCGTCAGCAGGGAAATATCGACGAGGCGATCCCCCTGCTTGAGGAGGCAATAGCGTTCTATCAACCCGCGGGCTACAGGCTTGAGACGTCAAGAGCATTGCTCGTGCTCGCGCGGGCTCGGCGCGATAAGGGCCAGTATGAAGTCGCGCTGAACACGTTCGAAGAGACGCTCCGACTTGCCAGGGAGCTCGACGATCCGGGAATGTTGGCCGCTTCGCATTCCAGCATTGGAATTCTGCTCGCCGACGAAAAGGAGAGATATCTTGAAGCTCTTTCCCATCTGGACGAGAGCTACAAGATCAATCAGTCGCTGGGTGCCAAGGTCGACATGGGATACGACCAAATGAACCGCGGAAGAGTGCTCTGGAAACTGGGCCGCTACCAGGAAGCGCGCGCTGCTCTGGACGAAGCCTTCAAGATAGCGGACCGCCCCGAAGCAAGCTACAAAGTGGTGCTTGCCTGGGTGCATCTGACGAATTCTCTGATGGCGCTGAGCGAGCGCCGTTTCGCTGACGCCGAAGCAAAAGGCCGCCAGGCTCTCGAGTTGGCCGGGATTCAGTATAAGGACGTAGCCGTCCAGGCAAAGTGTGGCATAGCTCTGGCGGAGGCCTCATCGGGCGCGCCTCAATCGGCGAGAAAACTGTGTGATGAAGCTATTGCAACCGCAAAAGAGATGAACCATCCGCGCCTGCTTTCAACCTCGCGCATGGTGCTGGCTGAGGTCTTGCTGTTGAGCAACGACCCCGAGGGAGCAAAAGCCAATGCGCTCGAGGCGCAAGCCATGTTCGCGCAATCGGCTCAGAAAGACTCTGAGTGGCGAGCCTGGCTGATCGCCGCCCGCGCAAGCGGGCTGTCAGGCGACAAATCCACGACGATAGATTATGCCTCGCGGGCTGATGCATTGTGCGCGGGACTTCAGCAGACCTGGGGAGTGGAAGCATACGAAGGCTATATGCGCAGACCGGACATCCGAACCTACAGGAAACAGCTTAGTCAATTACTTGTGAGCAGCAAATGAAGTGAATCTCGACTCAAAGGAGACAACACCAGAATGATGCCCGTAACTCACACGCCAGCACACGATGGCAGCCATTTGCCCTTTCTGTTCGACAGCTCAGAACGTGATCCCGGCAGCGGTTCCGCACCGGGCCCCGGCGGAAGGCCGGGTGGCAGACCTGGCAACAGGCCCGGCAAGAAAGGCGCAGCGAAAAAGGCTAGCGCCAAGAAGTCCTCCACGAAAAAAAAGAAATAGCCGTACGGTATCTCTCAGGCTCGTTAGCCATCTCTGGCCGATCACGCTTCAATGGCGCTCGGCCGGCGGCGCGGATCTGCGCGCGAACGTTGGAATATCGACCGCTGTTCCGCTCTCATCCGCACAACTCGATTGGGATCGTGTGTCAACTGTTGTCTGGACAGTCTCATGTCCGCGAAGTACCTAGAGAGATCAGCGCAAGTCTTGTCGGAGTATGGGAGGATCCAGTGGCTCAGACGGATAACCAGATAGGGGCCCGCGGCAGACTCGAACAGGCAGCAGGCATCATTGAGAGCGAACCTGAGAATATAATGCAGCTTTCCAGGTTTCTCAAAGCAAACGAGAGAAAAGGCCGCTTGTCCAAAAGGGATCGACTGCGAATCGTAGAACAGGCGCTGCTCCTGCTTAACATGAACTACGTTCACCTTCCACTGAAGCGCGCCATGCATGCGGTGGATCCGATCCAGCGACTCAAGCTGCTCAGATTCCGCCTTCTTGAGATGAAGGAGACCGATCTCCCCAGTGAATTCTCCTTTCATAAGAGAATGATGGAGATCTTCGCCTCGAACCGGGACCTTCACACGCTCTATATGTTGCCGGAACCCTTCAGAGATAAAGTGGCGTATCTTCCGTTTCTCATCGAGCAGTACTTTGAGAGAAACAAGAAGGGCGATCGCGAAGAGAAGTTCCTGCTGTCGCGAGTAGTTGAGGAATTCTACAGGGTGATTCCAAACGCCGGCCCAGAGGTTCTCAATTTCAAGGCGGGAGTCGAGGTCCTTTACTGGAATGGAGTGCCCATCAGGAGAGCCGTAGAGATTAACGGTGAGATGCAGGCAGGCAGCAATGTCGAAGCCCGTTTCGCTCGCGGTCTGGACAACCTCACGATCAGACCGTTGGAGAGTTCGCTCCCACCCGACGAGGCCTGGGTGGCCATCACCTACCGGTCGAGGTCAGGAGAGATACTGACGCTGAAGCAGGAATGGCTGGTGTACACAATCGGCTCCGGTACCGCGGACGCCGCAAAGGCTTCCAGGAAAAAGCGAGTCGCCATAGACATCAAAAAGACCAAAATCAATCTTCTGAGAAGGACCTTATTTGCACCGCGCAATGTCCGCGTCGGTAAATCATTCGAGCACGTGTTCTATGCGCAGATCAAGAAAGTCAGCGGCAGAGAGTTTGGGTACGTCCGCCTGTTCAGCTTCGATGTGGATGATCCCGAGGAGTTCGTCGAAGAGTTTGCACGCGTGATCACATCCGAAGGATTCCCACAAGAAGGTCTTATCATCGACGTTCGCGGCAACGGCGGGGGAAGGATCAGAGCCGGCGAACGTCTGCTCCAGTTGTTCACTCCGCGCCGGATCGCCCCGGAGCTCTTCGAGTTCATCAACACTCCATTGAACCTCGAAATTTGCCGTCTCGCTCCGAAACGTTGGAACCTCTCGCGCTGGGAGGAATCGATTGCGGAGGCGGTGGTAACCGGCGCGACCTACTCAATCGGTTTCCCGCTCAACTCCGAGCAATCCTGTAATGACATCGGTCAGACATACCACGGACCCGTCTTGTTAATAACTGATGCTTTGTCTTACAGCACGACTGACATATTCGCCGCCGGGTTCCAGGACAATAAGGTCGGCGAGATCCTTGGCACAAGCGATAACACTGGCGCGGGCGGCGCGAACGTCTGGTGGTACCAGGATCTGGCGAACGCGGTAGGGAATAAGCCGCACTCTCCATTCAAGCCTCTGCCAAAGGGCGCCGACATGCTGATCGCGGTGCGCCGCAGCATCCGTGTCGGCAAGCACGCAGGCAGGCCGCTGGAAGAATTGGGTATCGCTCCGGACCATCGCCACCACATGACAAAGCGAGACCTGCTGGAGAGCAACCAGGATTTGATTGCGAGAGCGGCTGGGATCCTTTTGAGAAAACCTGTCTATGCGCTATCGGTGAAGCCGTTCGAGCGCAACGGGTCGCGAGGCATAGTGGTCTCTGCAAGCTCCAGGATCCGGGCGGGGGACACCGCGAAGAGAATCTCTCGACTGGACGTCTACCGAGACGGCCGGCCCTTCAAGTCTTTTGACGCTTCAGACGGATCGATACAGCCGCGTAGGATCAGACTCGGCAACCTCGGCAGCAGCGACAGCAGGAGAACTGAGCTAAAGCTTGAAGCTTATGACGGAAGCGGCTGTGTGGTTGCAGCGTGTCGATACCTCGCCTGAGTACAACTCCAGGCGCGAATAGAAGAACCCGCCAGCCAAAGTGGCGATGCATCTTAACAGCGCATCAGGAGAAGCGCACGAAGAATGAGCGGGAAACATAACGCAATGAGAAGAATGAGAAGTTCTGTGGTGGGGCTGGCCATAGCGCTGAGTTTCATACTGCTCGGCACTCCAATCTCGCCTACCGGAGAGGCAGCGCGCTCAGCTCTGCAATCACGATCCGGCGCACGCCTTGTCCTGATAATCGTTATGGATGGGCTGCGGCCCGATTCGATCAACCGCGAAGATACGCCAACGCTCTTCCGGCTGCGTCAGGAAGGCGTGAACTACATCAACTCGCATTCGGTCTTCCCCACCGTTACGCGAGTAAACGCCGCCGCTATCTCGACGGGAACCTACCCCGATGTCAACGGGCTGGTGAGCAACTCGATGTTCGTCCCCGGCGTGAATCCCAACCATGCATTCAACACCGGCGACCACCGCCAGTTGCTGAAGCTGCGAGACGCAAGCAACGGGCGCTTGCTCTTCGCGCGCAGCCTGGCCGAGCGACTGCGCGAGCGCGGCATTCGCTTCGTTGCGATCAGCTCGGGCTCAACCGGCAACGCATTGCTGTTGAATCATCGCGCTCCGGAAGGCATTGGCGTGCTGGTTAACGGCAACTTCGATCCAGGCAAGAGCGTTGCCTATCCCGACGAGACCAATGCCGTGATCCTCTCGCGTTTCGGTCTCGCACCGAGCGAAGAGGGCAGCTCATTAGTCGATTGGTCGGACCGAGTGCTGCGCGAGTATCTCCTTCCGGAACTAAAACCCGAGGTGGTGATCGACTGGCAGACCGAGCCCGATGGGGCGCAGCACAGGCACGGCACGGGGTCGCAGGAGGCCCGCACGGCACTGGCCAACAACGACCGCAACCTCGGGCTGACGCTTGCGAAGCTGCAGGACCTCGGCCTGGCCGATAAGACCGACATAATAGTGCTCTCCGATCATGGCTTCAGCCTGCACAACTTCAAGGTCGATGCAACGCGAGCGCTGATCAAAGCGGGACTCAAGGCCGCCGCCGATTCGGACGACGTGGTCCTGGCCTCCAACGGACAATCGGTGCTGGTGCACATCAAGGGTCGAGACTCGCAGCGGATAAGAAGGATCGTGCAGTTTCTGCAGGCACAGGACTGGGTTGACGTGATCTTCACTGCAGGGAGAAAGCCGGCTGCCGGCCGGCCGCCTGCGCGTGCATTCAAAGCAGGGGATGAGCTGGGATGGGTTTCAGGAACATTCTCGCTTGGATTGATTCGACAACCGAACGCCGATCGCGGTCCGGATATCCTGTTCACCTTGCCGTGGAGTTCGGCGGTCAATGCGTTTGGCGTGGCGGGTAAGCACTACACGGAGGGAGACGGTAACACCGGCCCGCTTGTCGGCGCAGCGAGCGGTCATGGAGGCATGAGCCCGTGGGTCGTGCGTAACACGCTGATACTTTGGGGAGCAGACTTTAAGCACGGAGTCAGCGTTTCCACCGCGGCCGCGAACGTCGATATCGCGCCTACGGTCCTGTCACTGAAGGACGTTAGCGGCGGCGAGTCTCTTGATGGCCGAGTGCTCGCGGAAGCGTTGCGTGATGGAC
>DASYSA010000174.1:0-6593 GCA_036003885.1 Blastocatellia bacterium
CCACTGCCAGGCACTCGTTCCTCGAGGCTCAGGGCGCGGTGGATAACGAAGTTGGAATCGGCTCTGGCAACCTCTTCCAAGGCGCCTGCTCGGCGCAACAACTCTGCCGCAAATGCCGGCCGGCTGGGCACCCTGAAGAAAGTCAGAATCCCAATCAATAAGATCACCAGTGCGGCAGTAATCGACGCGGGCCGAAGCAGAATTCCCGAAGCAGCAATTCGTCGCCACCAATCGGAAAGGAGACTCGCGCGCCGTGCCGAGGCGGGAAGGTCACGAACGGCCGCCGTCGCTTCTCCCGTGTCCAAGGCGCGTACAGCCGCCGGGTCCTGGTAGAGGGCGTGAACCGTCGGCCAGGGATCGCTGAAGCTCACGGCCAACTCGATCGTTCGGCCTTCGCTCAGCGGAATGGCCGCCCTTTGCCGGACCGGACCGTCCGGCGGCGCCTGAACGTTCATGAACGCGAGTCGAATCTCCTGCTCGCTAAAGACTTCGACAAAGCCGATCTTCTCGCCGGCATTGACGTTCAAGGTCTGTTCGCTCACTTCTGCGCCTATTCTCTGCGATCCCAGGATGAACCCGTTGACCGAAATACGCAGCTCCCTTGGACTGTGCTCGAAGACCTCTTTGGCTCGGCGGGTGAGGCTCTTAACTGGCTTGCCGGCTGAACCGCTACCGCTCTTGCCTGTCCCACCATGCGAGTGACTATCCGGTCCGATCATGTCGTTGGGGAAGCGCCCGGCGAGCGGCGGAAGACCCAGCAGATGATTGACCTCGTCCAGGCACCGCGCGCAGCTAACAATGTGACCGAGAAGCTCGTTGTCAATAGAATCCGTTTCGGCAGATAGATAGAGTTCGCGGAGTCGGTCCAGTGAGAGGCAACTCCCCTTGCAGGAGCGGAAGATCGCGGTTCTCAATTCGCTCAAGTAATCACCCGCCATCTGACCCGTTGCGATCTGGAGAGCGTCAGCCGCAAGACTTAGTCTAATGGGGTTCAGACGGCGGGGATTCTCGAGGTACAGTTTGGCTTCGCGTCGCGCGATACGAAGCCAATCATCAACTGCCCGGCGGGGGCTACGTAAGACCTGGGCTATCTCAACCGGGTAGTAACCATGAAAGAAGCGGAGCAGGAGCACGCTGCCCGCCTTGGATGTCTCTTTACGCAGACACGCGTAGCTGCAGACATCGCGAAGCTCATCCTTAGCTCTGATCCGGTCGCGTGGGTCGGACGACCTGAGGCCAATTTCAGCCGAGTCGTAGTCGAGAAGCGAGAGGGACTGGGTGTGCCGCCTGGCAGCCCGCCGCACCTGGGAGAGGTGCAGGTTGCGAAGCATGCCGTAGAGATAACCTTCAAGGTTCTGAATCGCGTCGAGATCGGGACGACCCAGGGTGAATTCCACGAATGCTTCATGGACCAGGTCTTCAGCTTGCTCGCGATCGTGGCCGGTCAGTTGCAGAGACATTCCGACCAGCCGGTTGTAGCGCTGGACGAACAGGTCTTCGTGACTCTCGGCTACTCTCCACGGATTCAGCATAGGGTCTGATCAGAAGTCGCTCCGGGGAGCATCGATCTCGAAACGAGATAAGAAAAAGTTACGCCCCGTTCGCTCGAGTCCGAAGCCGCTTACGCCAGGCGTTGCCTGCCTCAGACCTGACCGGCGCTGCCTCTGTTCCGTTTGCCCGTCTTGCAGAATTCAACCTTAAGGTTGTCGAAAAACCTCAGAATTGCGTGAGGAGTTCCAGCCGCGTTTCCGAGCACGGTTGGTGGCGGCTAGAGGCAATCGCTGAGATCAGGTTCAGATACGGCGCCCATCTTAATGCAGCCCGGCGGTGCAAGACAATACTATGAACAACTGAAGCTCACTTCGTAGCCGGACTACACACCCAGGACCGCGCATGGGGAGCCGGACTACCCTCAATGGGGTATCTCTTCAGGCGTGGGCTGTTACGGGTGAGTGGTATCGCCTTTGCACACATGCGCGGGTAGCGGTCCGGCTTGCAGGCCCGACCGCGCGCTTTTTACTACCCTCACAGAGTCAGAGTCCTACCCTGTTGGGCATCGGAGGGAGGAAGTTTATGAGTGAGAGAACTTCAGATAGCAGACCTATGATGGCAGCCCCGCGGTTCCGGTCAGCATATGTGCCGCTGATTAAGCGAGGTCAGGTAAAACGGCAATACAATCTTGGACCCTACCGCGCGGAGTTGATGGGACGCATTGAAAGCGCCAGTTTGACTGACTATCTCTACGTTCTTGCAGTCTTCAAGGAACAGGCGACCGAGCCCTGCCTCGTTGTTACATCCGAGGTGAATGCTGACTGTTGGAACATCGGAGGCGGGTCGCACTTCCTCTGTATGTTTTCCGGCGAGATTCACAGCAATATGGGCGCTTCTGATGACTGGGCTGATCTGGACAAGTTCACATCGAAAGCCCTGTCGCTGGCTGCCGCCGAGTTGCGAGTGTTCGACAGTCCACGGGAACTACTGAATGCCAGCGGCGGCCGCGAGCCGGACAAGCGGTCGTCCGGAAGGGCGATCTAGAAGCCTGATTGATGACAGAGGCGAAGATCCTGGGATGAACGTGCCGGAAATTGGCATACGAGGAAGCGCTTTCTTGTGACATTCATCAGTCGAAGTGGGTGAAACAATCTTGCGCAGCCGAGTCTTATGCCCGTAAGCCCTTTGCTCACGCGGTTGAGGCGAATGGTCGCTCAAACGACAAACACTGGCACTCACGTTGCTATCCTTCTCATAGCGGCAAATGAATCACAAACGGAGGCCTCTCCGGCCGTGATACGGTACGAATGCTTGAGTCTATGAGGCTGACGTCGTCAAAACAGGGGATGGATCCATGAAAAAGAATCAACCAGACCCGGAAGTCGAAATGGACGGGATTGAACCTGCGAGACTGGCTACCTTTGGTGTTCTCGTTGGCCTCCTGATCGTTGCGTCCGTTGTTTTGGTTCTGACACTGAGTTCTGGTGCAAGAACTCCGACAGCACCCGTGCCGGAACCCCGCACGGCGGTCGAAGTACCAGCCGATCCGGCGAACGCCACTCAACAGCGTGCGACTGCGCTCTCCCCCCCTGAGCCACTCAAGACTCCGGGGAAACCTGAAGCCGGGAAGAAGCGATTGGGTGCCTCCTCCCCTTCGAAGGCCTCAAAGCCCAACAAGCCATACGTCATCTCTGTTGCGCCCGGCAGGACGCCAAGAATGACTCAAGTACAGTAGAACCGAGGCCGGCCAGCCTGGGAGGTCGGCGCGGACCCTCTCACCACAAAGATATCAGTCCAACCCTTGATCGACCTGATCCGATCATTGCTTCCGCCATCCGCCAGGAATTCTTGCGTCTTTTTCGGCGACCCAACGTTTAGAATCTATTAGAATGAGGTCTGATGGGCTCCCCAAGTATCAAATCATGCGGAGGTATTAGAGAGATGCGCTTGGCAGGACTCATGGCGACAATCGGTTTCGTCGCGATCAGTGGTTTTGCGCAGGACCCCTTTAAGGTTGCGCCGCAGGCTTACAAACTGGACTTCGAGAACGAGTGGGTGAGGGTGGCACGAGTTCACTACGCTCCGCACGAGAAGATCCCCGTCCACGATCACACAAAGACGGCCGCAGCTTACGTGTACCTGAATGACAGCGGTCCGGTCATCTTCCGACACATCGGCCTGGAGTATGGGGCGATTACTCGACAGCCGACCAAAGCCGGGAGTTTCCGCCTCTATAGAGCGGTAAAGGAGGTTCACGAAGTCGAGAACCCGAGCGACCTCTCCAGCGATTTTCTGAGGGTTGAATTCAAGACCCAGCCGATCAACGAATCGAGCCTGCGCGGCCGTTTCCTGCGCGAAGACTACCCGGCGGGCGAGAACTATAAGAAGGTTCAGTTTGAAAACGAGCAGATCAGAGTTACCCGTCTGGTCTGCGTGCCTGGAAAGACGCTCGATCTTTCCGCGACTCCAACCGAGCCGGCCCTGCTGATTGCCCTGTCTCCGGGGCGCGTGACTGCAATCGAAGCAAAGCCTTCGAATCTGCGAGTGAGCCTTGGTGTCGGTACGACAGTGTGGGTCGCAGCGAATCAACAGCGACGTATCGAAAACACCGGGGACACTTTGGTCGAGTTGCTCCGGTTCGATTTCAAGACCGGCCCTGTTGGGAACGATTCTCCGGAAAAGAACCGGCCGCCAAAATGACCCCTGGGTACGCACGCTTCCAGCGTGCTCGGCCTTAATGCTGTGTACCGTGTTCGTGAGCACGCTGGAAGCGTGCGTACCCACTCGATCAGGTTTTCGCCGCCAGCACCGAGAAGAAGAGCGGCGCCTGGCGAGGTAGTTCCTGGGCCAAAAGAGCTTCGACCTCGGATGCAGAGCTGAGCTTGAGAGCTCTGGACATCAGGGCGGTAAGGTTCGTCACTTCGATGGAACGGACTGCGGTTTTTAACTGAGGAATGGATCCTGGCGCCAGACTGAGCACGCGAATGCCCAGCCCAATCAGGGCAACTGCCTGCACCGGGTCGGCGGCCATCTCACCACACAATTCAAGTGGAACCTCCGCGATTTGCGCCGCCCGACCCAGATGAGCGATTGTCCTGAGCACCGCGGGGTGTAAAGGCTGATAGAGGTGCGCGACGTTCTCATTCGCGCGGTCTACGGCAAGCAAGTACTGGGTCAAGTCGTTCGTGCCGATGCTCAAGAAGTCGGCTTCCTGAGCGAACAGGTCGGCCATCAAAGCGGCGGCGGGAACTTCGATCATCACCCCAACCGGCAGGTTTGCATTGTGCTCGACTCCGGCATCGGCCATCTCGCTCTTCACTTCCGCAATGATGCGCTTGGCTTCTCGCAGTTCGGTTATCGTGCTGATCAGCGGAAGCACGACGCGCAGACGTCCGTGCAGGTTGGCGCGAAGGACGGCTCGCAATTGAGTGCGAAAAACGTGTTCCGCCCTCAGCGAAAGCCTGATCGCGCGCAAGCCCAGCGCGGGGTTCTGCTCGGGTTCGAACCCGTCGAGTGTGAGCTTATCTCCTCCGAGGTCGAAGATTCGAATGTTGGCTCCCGCCTCTCCGGTGGCCTCGGCCAACCGGCGGTAGACTTCGTATTGTTCGTCTTCGCTGGGAAGCTCCGGCAGTCTGTGGAGGAACATGAACTCAGAACGATACAGTCCTATCCCCTCAGCGCCGAAGAGCGCGAGCGACTCGATCTCGCCTGACAATTCCACATTGGCTCTCAACGTGATGCGCACTCCATCGAGTGTCTCGGCGGGCTCAGAAGGTGCGGCTGGTCGCAGACGGCGTTGCGCATCGCGCTTCTCGACGTAGCTGCGTATGACGGCCCTGGTCGGGCGCAGAGTAACTTCGCCGGCCGCTCCGTCTACGGCAATCGCATCGCCGCTTCTCACATTGCGCGTAACGTCGTGGAGGCCGACGACAGCAGGAACTCTCAGCGCTCGGGCAATAATGGCGGCATGCGAGGTCATCCCCCCCGCGTCGGTCGCAAACCCAAGCACGTGGTTGAAGTTGAACTCTGCAATCGTCGAAGGCCAGATGTCTTTGGCTACGAGCACGACGTCCTTATCGAGCGTCGACACTGCGAATTCGGTCCGCCCCGAGAGTATCGTCAGCAGCCGGCCCGCCACATCTTCGATGTCGGAAGCGCGCTCGCGAAGATAAACGTCGCTCACCTGTTTGTAAGCGTTGATAACGCGGTCGGTGACATCGCGAACCGCCCACTCGGCGTTGATCTTGCGGGTGCGAATCTCCTGTTCGACCTCTACGGGGAATGCACGGTCTTCGAGCATCATCAGGTGCGCATCGAGTATGTAGGAGTGCTCGTATCCAAGCTCGCGGGCAACGCGGCTCTTGATCTCTTCGAGTTGAGCGCGAGCTTCGGCGAATGCCCCAAGCGATCTGCTGACTTCCCTGCCTACCTGCGAAGCAGGAACTGTGTAGTAATAAAATTGATGCCTTCCCCGTTCATCCAGGCGGAGCACTCGACCCACCGCTACGCCCGGAGAGGCTGCGAGTCCCTGGAGCTTGACGTCGCGCAGTCGGCGATTGTTAGAAGAGGCCATCAGATGCGCCCTCCCCAAACTTCTGTTCTACGAGTTCGACGATGGCGTCAGCCGCTCGGAGTTCATCGGAACCGGTGACTCTCACTATGATATCGGTTCCGCGCGAGGCGGCCAGCAACAGGACGCTCAGGATCGACTTGCCGTCCGCGGACTGGCCGGTATCCTCGCGTACCAACTCGATATGGCTGGTGAACTGGGTGGCCCTGCGCACGAGGGTAGCCGACGCGCGAGCGTGTAGCCCCAGGCGGTTCGAGATTGTTACCTTGCGTTCTTGCATGGGTTGTCAGTCGTCCGTGGTCCGTTGTCCGTTGCCAGTTGCACGTAGTGGGTCGCTACACGGGCAACTGACTACTGACAACGGACAACGGGCTATCCCAGTGTTCTGGGATCTGCCGCATCTCTCAATCCGTCTCCAAGGAAGTTCCAGGCCATTACTGCAAGGAATATGAAGAAGCCCGGAGTCAAAACCCACGGGAAGTATACCAGCGTAGAAGTTCTCTGCGCCTGCGCAAGCATGTTACCCCAGCTT
>DASYSA010000175.1:0-8691 GCA_036003885.1 Blastocatellia bacterium
AAATCAACCACGATATGGTGCACAACCAGCACAAGGATGTGTTCCTGTGCCGAGCGAGTGAACAGACTCACCCGTAATAAGGGTCCTCGTTCCAGATCAAAGGGGCGCTGAGTTTCCTCGGCCAGCCGGGTCTTCAGCTCATCCTCGCGCCAGGTTGAGGCATCGGTCTCCTCGAAGTGGACCTTCAGGTGTTCGTGTATTTGTTGAACGGGTTTGCCGGAGCGCACCGCAACAGTGGTCCGCAGCGAAGGATGGCGATCCACTAGCGCCTGAAATGCGCGCCGCAAGGCCGGAGTGTTTATATCGGAGCAGATGCGCGCTGCAAAACTGACATTATAAATCGAAATCTCCGGCGCGAACTGGCACAGGAACCATATCCCCTGCTGATTATCGGAGAGCGGATAAAACGATTTGGACCCGCTTACCTTTTTCCGCAGGAGCTGCGCAAGAAGGGCGCGCTTTTCATTGGCTGAAAGATCGGCAGTTCGCTGGGAGGTCTGGCTCATTCACTAACCTTCTCTGCCTGCATCCTTCCAGCAAAGAGGGTTCTCCCAGCCGGCCGGCCAGATTGAGTACTGCTCTTCGTGATTCATGACGACTTTGTAAATTGTATCGTCTTCCTTGTCGTCCTTATTCGTTGAGCCTCGTTTATCGTCGGGTCGGTGGATTGACTCTGAGTGAAGCACTCCTCGGCCGATAGCGCCCGGCTGATGCATGCGCTCAGTTTCTCAGCTAAAACTTCAACGTGAGGCTCGTAAACCAGATTGGCGTGATTGCCCGGAACGACATGGACCTCCACTCCAGCATTAGCCCACTCGCTCCAGCCTAACGTCGGATCAGGAGACGGTCCCTCAAGCTCTTCATTAGCCTTGAACAGAGTGACTCGACCCGGGTAGCGATGCAGTTCATAGTTTCGCGAAGCTTGAAAGTCGCTCTTGAGGATCTCAACAAAACGGTGAGCCTGGGAAATCTCAACTTCCGGGGGCACCAGGCCGGCACTCTGCGCCAGCTCCAGCACATGGTTTAACACTTCGTCTTTTGGAAGCCGCGCAAGGGGCTCCCAAAGGTCCAACGAAAGACCGAAATAACGGAAAAAATCAGCCAGCAACACCGCATCAAAATCTGCCTCCGAATATTTCTCATCGGGAGGTGTAATCCGAGCATCCAGTAAGGCGAGTAAGTCCACTTCTTCACCTTGCGCGTAAAGCTGCTGAGCCATCTCGAAAGCTACAAGACCTCCCATGGACCACCCCCCCAGAAGGTACGGACCATTAGGCTGCACGGTCCGTAGCGCTTTGATGTAATCCGTAGCCATGTCTTCGATCCGCGTACGCGGCTCTTCTCCTTCTTCTAGCCCTCTAGCTTGTAGTCCATAGCAGGGTTGATCGGGACCCAGATAGCGCGCCAGATGAACGTAAGGAAAAACATGTCCACCAGCCGGGTGCACCAAGAAGAGAGGCCGTTTGCTGCCGCCAGGTTGAATCGCCACCAAACAAGACCAAGGTGCTGGTGTAGCGTCCTGGCGCAGAATACCGGCAAGATACTCAACCGTCGCTCCCTGAAAGACGGTTGCCAGGGGAAGCTTTTTCCCTAGTCTGTTCTCTATTGAGGCGAACAGACGCGCAGCTAAGAGAGAGTGTCCCCCCAACTCGAAAAAATTGTCTCTTACCCCGATAGGTCGAACGCCTAGAACCTCCTCCCAGATCTGAGCGAGTTGGAGTTCCAGGTCATCGCGGGGTGCGACGAAAACTTTCTCTGATTCAGGCCTGGCTCGATCCGGCGCCAGCAAAGACCGGCGGTCTACCTTTCCGCTGGGCATCAGCGGCAAGGCATCGAGCAGCAGGAAAATCGCCGGCACCATGTGCTCAGGCAGTTTTTTCTTCAGAAAATTGCGCAGGTCATTCGCCGTGGGGCGGGACTCCTGATCAGCAACGACGTAGGCCACTAAGCGCCTCTCTCCAGGAGCGTCTTCCCGAGCTAAGACGACAGCCTCCCGGACAGCCGGATATTGGCCAAGCGCTGATTCTATTTCCCCCAGTTCGATTCGGAATCCGCGGATCTTCACTTGGTGGTCAGCACGACCCAGGAACTCAATGTTTCCGTCCGGCAGATAACGGGCCAGGTCACCGGTCTTGTAGAGTCGGGCTCCTGGCGCCTCGCTGAAGGGGTTGGGAATGAACTTTTCGGCGGTCAGCTCCGGTCGGTTTAGATAGCCTCGCGCTAATCCCGCACCACCAATGTACAACTCACCGGAGACTCCAACCGGAACAGGGTTGCCGTACTTGTCTAGAATATAGATCTCTCTGTTGGCGAGCGGACGACCGATGGGAATCCTCTGAAAAGTCCTGTTCTCATAAAGTCGCGGACTAAATTCGAAGGCAGTTGCCGTTATCGTCGTCTCCGTAGGTCCGTAAACATTGAGTAGACGGACTGAATTTACCGGTGTTCGCTGCCAGAGGTTGAGACCCTCGGGCAACATCGTATCTCCGCCGACAATGAAAAGTCTGGACTGAATGTTCGGGGCCGGCTCCAGGGCGTTCGCCCACTGTCGAGCCAGTTCTTGCCAGTAGGCGGTGGGAAAAGTGAGCACCGTGAGTCCAAATTCCAAAATTTTTCTATGAAATTCTGCCGGATGCCACACAGCCGTACCCATCACAACCAGCTTGGCCCCAACGATCAGTGTAGCCAAGATTTCCTCCAATGAGACATCGAAACTCAAGGAGGTAAACTGGAGTACCCGGTCGCTGGCGTCGAGTTCGTAGTACCTTTGAGCGGTACGACAATAATCCGCAATCGAGCGGTGCGAAACGAGAACTCCCTTTGGCTGGCCCGTGGACCCCGAGGTGTAGATTACATAAGCGAGATTTTCCGGTGTGGTTAAGTTGATAGGGTTCTCTCCGCTTTCACTGGCGATGGTCCCCCAGCCCGAATCGAGACAGAGTATTTGAATACGAGAATTGACAATCGGGGATCGAGAATCGAGATCTCCTATCTTCGGTCCTCTATATTCGACTAATTCTGCGACCAACCGCTCCTGGATCAACAGGACCGGAGCCTGGGCATCTTTCAGCATAAAAACCAGGCGTTCCTTCGGATACGCCGGGTCCAGAGGCACATACGCGCCGCCTGCCTTCAGAATGGCTAGTAAACCGATAACCATCTCCAGCGAGCGCTCCAAGCAGACGCCGACCGGCACTTCCGGTCCTACTCCTCGCGCTCTCAAGTGATGTGCTAGTTGGTTGCTGCGGCGGTTCAGCTCCTCGTACGTCAACTGCTCATGTTCAAACACTACCGCGATGGCGTCAGGCGTTCGCTGCGCCTGCGCCTCAAAGAGCTGATGAATACTCACATTCTGCGGATAGTTGGTCTTGGTATCATTCCACTCCACCAGCAGTTGCTGCCGCTCGGTTTTGGTTAACAGCGCCAAGTTCGAGAGGCGCTGCTCAGGATCAGCGACCACTGCTTCCAACAGGGTCTGAAAATTTCCCAGCATACGGGTAATCGTCGCGGCCTCAAATAGATCGGTGTTGTACACGAATGCTGCCGTCAGCCCTTGCTTGGCGTCGATGATCTGAAGGGTCAAATCAAAAAGAGCCGTCTCGCTGTCAGCCTCAATGGCGCTCAAGGTCAGACCCGGCAGCTCTGCCGACCGCAACGAAATATTCTCCAGCACGAACATTACCTGAAAGAGCGGATTACGGCTCATATCCCGCTCCAGGCGCAATTCCTCCACCAGCCTCTCGAAGGGCAGGTCTTGACGGGCATACGCCCCCAAACAGACCTCCCTCACCCGCCGCAAAAGCTCCCGAAAACTGGGATTGCCCGCGAGGTCAGTCCGCAGGACCAGGGTGTTGACGAAGAATCCAATCAGCCCCTCGATCTCCAGCCGATTACGGTTGGCGATCGGCGTGCCGACAACAAGGTCGTCTTGTCCCGTGTAACGGTGCAATAAAATCTTGAATGCCGCGAGCAATGTCATGAATAGCGTCGTCCCCTCCTGGCGGCTCAGCGCCTTGAGAGCCTCAGAGAGGGCTTTAGGTAGCGCCACGCTTTGCCTTTTACCTCGCGAGGTCTGGACTGCAGATCGAGGACGATCTGTGAGCAATTGCAGCACGGAGATATCGGCTAACTGCCGCCTCCAGTAACCAAGCTGCTCTTCCAATACTTCTCCCTGGAGCCACTCCCGCTGCCAAACCGCAAAGTCCGTATACTGAATGGGCAGTTCCGGAAGCGGCGAGGGTGCCCCATTGGATAACGCGCCATAAAGCGCTACCGCCTCGCGAATGAACACGCCAATGGACCACCCGTCGGAGATAATGTGATGCATGGTCACAAGAAACACATGCTCGTGATCGCCCAGCCGCAGCAAAGTAACCCGCAGCAACGGACCTTGAGCCAGGTCGAAGGGGCGCTGGGCCTCCTCGGTAGCGAGCCGCCTGACCTCCGCCTCACGCTTAGGTTCGGGAAGGTTTCCGAGATCCACCACCGCTACGGGTACAGTCAGGACCGGGGCTACAACCTGAAACGGTTCACCTGCCATGCTTTGAAAAGTAGTTCGCAGGACTTCGTGACGCTGGACAATCTCGTTGACGATACGCTCCACTAGGGCGACATCAATCGCGCTTTCAATGCGAAAGGCGCCTGGGGAATTGTATGCAGAACCCGGCATCAACTGATCTAGGAACCACAGCCGCTGCTGGGCAAAAGAGAGTGGAGCAGGACCGTTGTCGGGACGGCGATGAATGATCTTCGTAGATCCCGCCCATTCGCCGCGCAAGCGCTTTTCGAGCAGCGCTCGTTTGGCGCCTGAGAGCTGTGCGCGTCGGCTTTCTATATCTTTCATCATGCCTTGCCGTTGCTTGAACTAACCGCGCATGCGCTTTTCGAGTAAGGCCCGCTTTGCCGCCGAGAGTCGAGCCCGTCGTTGTGAGAGTTGAGCTTGTCGTTCCGCAGTATCATCGGCGGGGTTGGCGTCTCGATCTACTTGGGCGTCAACAGGGAAAATTGCCTCGGTGTCGTTGCCTCGCGCCGATATCCGACGGCGCTCTCTAACGAGCGAAATCGACAGCGTCGAAAGATGCTGGTCTGGATCGGCCACCATAGCTTCCAGCAAGAACTGAAAATTCTCCAACATCCGAGTCATGCTGACTGCGTCGAACAGGTCGGCATTGTACTCCAAGACTCCGGTCAGGCCTTCGATCCCGTCCGACATCCAAAGAGTCAAATCGAAGTTCGCTCTTGTGCTCTGCGCCGCGGTGTAGCTGGACGACGTTAGGCCCGGCAGATCGAGAGCCGAACCGGGGGTGTTCTGTAACACGAGCATGACCTGGAACAGCGGCGTGCGGCTTTTATCGCGCTCCGGCCGCAGTTGTTCCAACAGCTTTTCAAACGGGAGATCCTGGTGCGCATATGCCGTTAACGCCACCGTGCGCACCCGCGCGAGCAGCTCCCGAAAACTAGGGTTGCCGGCAAGGTCCGTGCGCAGCACTAGATTGTTGATAAAGAATCCAATCAGTCCCTCGGTCTCGGCCCGGTTCCGGTTAATGATGAAAGTGCCCACGGCGATGTCGTCCTGGCCCGTGTAGCCGTAAAGCAACGTCGTGAATGCCGTCAGCAGGCTCATGAACGGGGTGACGCCTTCTCGACGACTCAGTAGCTTCAGCTCCTCGGTCAGGCGGCCGCTCAGTACCAAAGGTTGCCTGGCGCCGCGGAAGGTTTGCACAGGCGGGCGCGGACGGTCGGTCGGCAGGTCCAGCACGGGAACGCCGACAACTTGCCGCTTCCAGTAGGCGAGCTGCGTTTGCAAAACGTCGCCTTGCAGCCACTGTCGCTGCCAATGGGCATAGTCCGCATACTGGATGGGAAGTTCAGGCAGCAGCTGAGGATACCCGGCGCAGAAGGCCTGGTAAAGAGCCACCAACTCGCGGGCGAGCACGCTCAAAGACCAGCCGTCGAAGGCAATGTGATGAATGGTCAGAAGAAGTATGTGATCCTCCTCGCCGAGGCGCAACAAGGTGGATCGCATCAGTGGCCCTTGGCCCAGGTCGAAGGGAAGCTGTGCTTCCTCCGCGGCCAGCGCCTGCGCGCGAATTTCCCGCTCGGGTGCCGGGTACTCGTAGAGATCTACCAAGGACAAGGTCAGGGCCCAAGCAGGGGAGATCACTTGGACTGGTTTTCCGCTCTCAACCACAAAACGGGTGCGCAGCGTTTCGTGACGCCTGACGATTTCACTCAGACTCAGCTTGAGCGCCCTCGCGTTGAGCCGGCCAACGAGGCGAAAATTGGCAGGGCGGTTGTACGCCGGACTGCCAGGCTCCATCTGATCGAGAAACCACAAGCGTTCCTGGGCAAATGAAAGCGGCGCTGAGACGCGGTTTATTCTCCTTGGAATGCTCTCATCAGAGGAGCGGCCGGAAATGTTTTCCAACGCAGGTAACCGCTGGGCGATCTTCTGACGTTGCGCATTTTCAATCTGGCTCCGGGCGACGGCTGCCGCCAAGCTTGCTACCGTGGGCGTCTCAAAGAAACTGACAAAGGACAACTCTGTGTGCAGCGCTTCGCGCACTCGGGAAATGACTTGGGTGGCTAGGAGGGAATCCCCTCCCAACTGAAAGAAGTTGTCGTCGACGCCCACTCGCTGGACGGCTAAAATCTCAGACCAGATCTCGCTCAACTTTTCTTCTATCGGAGTACGCGGGGCCGTGTAAGCCGCTCTAGCATCGGGTCCTTCGGATGCTCTCAGACCAAGTTTCTCAGCCAAACCGACGCGCTGCGACTTGCCGGTGGGGCCTTGGGGAATCGCATCGACGATGATCACCCGGCGCGGCACCTTGAAGTCAGCCAGCCGCGCCGCCGCAAAATCTTGAATTTCTCTTTCCGTCGCGGCGGCATTCTCGCGCAAGACAATGGCGGCGGCGATATCCTCGCCAAGCTTGCCATGAGGAACTGGAAAAGTAACTGCCTGCGCGATCGCTGGATGATTCATCAGCGCTTCATCAACTTCATGAGGTGAAATTTTTTCACCGCCTCGGTTGATCACCTCCTTGAGGCGACCCGTGATAAAGAGGTAGCCATCGCTATCCAAGTAGCCCTGGTCCCCCGTCCTCAGCCAGCCCTCGGTGAAAGCGCGCTCATTGAGCGTTGAGTCGTTTTCGTAGCCTTGCGTGACGTTGGCGCCGCGGATGACGATCTCGCCGACTTCTTCTGGTCGGCGAAGATGACCAGCGTCATCCATAACAGCCACCTCCGGACCCGCCGCCAATCCCACCGAGCCGGCCTTACGCTGACGCGGAGGCAGTGGATTGCTGGCGATCTGGTGCGAAGCTTCAGTCATACCGTAGGCTTCAATCACCGGTGTATTGAACACATTCTCTAATTCCGTCATCACCCGTGGCGGCAAACGAGATGACGAAGAACGGATGAACCGCAGTGGACAGTGGGCGATGACTTCGCGGCCGGACACCGCCCGCGCCAGGATCGCTTGATGCATCGTGGGCACCGCCGTGTACCAGGTGGGACGAAACTCTTCCATCCAGTCAAAAAACTCGGGCGCATAAAAGTCCGGGGTGCAAACCACGCTCGCGCCCGCCGCCAGAGTAGAAAGAACCGCGCCGATGAGGCCATGGATATGAAAGAGCGGCATCACGTTCAGGCAGTGATCGCTCCGGACCAATTCCAGGGCCATGCGAATGTTGTGGGCGGATGAGCAGATGTTACTGTGTGTCAGCGGAATGATCTTTGGCCGTGAGGTCGTGCCGGAAGTGTGGAGCACCAATGCCGCATCGTCAGGCTGCATGAAGCCAGAATCCACCGGGTGGGGATGCAAGTCACCGGCGAGGGCAAAGACGCCGGCCTCCGCGTCGAAGACCGGCGATAGTTCGATGATCGGGATGTCGCGCTCGCAGGCTACGATTCTGGCCGGTGAGTCCATGCCGGACCAAAGAATCAGCGCTTTCGGATTCAAATCGGATAGAAAGAAATCGTATTCCTTGACTTGATAGGCTGGGTTAAGGGGAGCGCAGGTGGCGCCGGCGGCCACGGCCAAAAAGGCCACGGCCATCTCCGGGCCATTGGGAAGCGCCAGAGCAACGCGGTCGTGCCGCCGCACACCCATTGCGTTGAGCTTTTTCACCGTATCGTCAATCTGGTGATGCAGACGGTTGTAGGTGAGTGGAATGCGGTCCGGGGCGGCAATGGCGGCGGCTTCAGGGGTAAGTCTCGCTTGGGTCTCAACTAGCTGAGAAATACACAAATCCGGCGGCGAGTCGGTCGAGCCGGTCATTGGGCCAACAGGAGACATGGTCGGTTCCTCCGAGGACGCGAGATTAGGAAGCCTCTCTGTCGACGAGAGACTCCGCCGCATCTTCGCTGAGCCCTTCTATCTCCTCAAGGAGGATTTCCTCTACCGCCAGCGCGAGTTCTTCAATCGTTGGTTTTTCGAACAGGGTGCGCAGGGGAATCTCAGCCTGGAAGGTGTCGCGCACCCGGAACATGATCTGCGTGGCTAAAAGAGAATGGCCGCCGAGGTCGAAGAAATTGTCCTGGACACCGATCGGTTCGACACCGAGGACCTGGGCCCAGATCTCCGCCAGTAGTTTTTCCGTTGGAGAGCGGGGCGCGACAAATGGTTTGTTGAGTTCCGGTCGGGTTCCGTCCGGTGTGGGCAGGGCGTGGCGGTCTACCTTCCCATGA
>DASYSA010000176.1:0-7483 GCA_036003885.1 Blastocatellia bacterium
AGAGGATAAGTCTCGAGCTGTTTCTTGAAACGCAAAACGTTATCAGGATTCAGGGGTATATCGAGTCCGGGGTCGGTCGGAAGCACGCAGCGAGTCGCCTCGGCAGCAAGGCCCAGATCAAGAAGCGTGTTCATCGCGTACTTAATATTGGCCTGATCGCGCGGTCCGAGATGCCAGTCGAATGACTGGCCCGCCAATGGACGGCGCCTGGTTGGATCACCACGCTGCTTGATGATGCCGTTCGGCTCTGAGCCAACCAGGGCCCCGAAGTTTACGAGACACCGATACTGCTTCATCAGAACATCGGCGCGATTGAAGCAGAAGGGAAGGGACAAGGCAAAAGCGCCGGGTGGGTTGAAATAGGTTTCGAACGACGCGCGGGCATCCGGATCGAAAGCACCCCGAGTGATCTGCGCACCGTCGAATGCGAAGAGCGGCTCCCGAAATTCAAACGCTACCGGGAACGCGAAGTTGCAGCTCATACCAACACCGACATTGGGTATCACTCCGCTTCGCATCAGGAAATGGCTGCTCGCGATTGCGCCTCCCGATACGATTACGGCCTTCTGAACTTGAACGCGCCTCGTGTCGCCGTGACTGGTTCTGAGGTAGACACCGTCGGCACGCTTTCCACTCTCGTCCTTCTCAAAACAGAGTGCCGTAGTTTCGCCGATTATCTTCACCCCGCGCGCTTCGGCCCATGGCAAATAGGTTTCGAGCATTGACCGCTTTCGGAGCCGCTTGTTTCCGAGATTGCAAAGTCCATCGCCGACCATGTTGCGCTGGTTAGCGTGTAAGTCCACCGGGCCGTTCAACGACGTCCCTTTAAGGCCCTTTGCGAATTTCTCTTCGACAATATGGTTGACTGCCACATCCGGGATCCGACTGATTTCGAGTTCCTTACCGATGCGAGTGTATTCGCCATCCAGTTCTGAAAGGCACAGGCCGTAATCCCTTTTCCAAATCTGGCGGATCGCATCCGGCATCTTCAAACAGATTGCGTTATTGACCACCGTGCTTCCGCCGACGCATTCGCCCTGGAGCACCCTGAGGTCGAATCGCTTTGACATCTGAAGCCCGCCGTCTTTGTAGAGCGTGCGGATCATCTCCATTTCGTCGTCCTTGAAGTCCTGGAGCGGCGACAAGCGGGCGCCGGTCTCGATCACGAGGATGCGGCTTGGATCGGCCACCTCGCAGGCCAGGCGATAAGCCATACAAGCTCCGCCTGCCCCCGAACCCACGATCAGGTAGTCAACCTCGGGCGGGATTTGAGCCTCGGCGACCGGCGAGGAGATCCTCGGCGCAATCAATGCTTTCATCGGGGGTGGGGCTGGCTTGTCGTTCGCCGGATGTTCGGGACTGTCTGGAAGCGGCGCCGTATACTTCATCGGCGGGCGATACACCGGAGCGTCGCCCTGCAATCTGTCGCGCGCATCCGGTGGAATGTAGCCGATCTCTCCCCATCCCGGGATCGTCGTGAAGTGCGCGAAGGTCACAAATGCCTGAACCGCGGTGCCAATCCTGTACGCAAAGCCGGCGATCAATGGAACAAAGGCGCGTGCCCTCTCTCTTGGGGAGCGCAACAAGTACCTTCTCAGAAAGTACCTGCCCTCTTCGTTGCTCATGTTCGAGAAGGTCGGATGCAATCCGAAGATCGGACTCAACAAGTGCTCAACAACCCAGAACGGAAAACTGAGGACGGCGCGCTTGGAGCCTCGAATCCCTGCGACATATCGATCGATCTTCCCCAACACCGCCGAATCCTCAACGGGGCTGGCAGGGTAGAGAGCCTGATGCAACGCGATCACGTTCTGAGCGCTCGACGGATTCAGCACGTTGACCATGTAGTCTACTTTGTAAGACAACTTGCGGAGACCAATTAGAAGTGCGACGATCGCGGCGGCGGCGGCTATCTGGGCCATGAAAAACCAATCCACGTTGGTGGTCACGCCCCAGCGGGTCATGATGCCGGTTTGACCGGTCAGAGTGCCCAGCAGCAGAAAGACGCTGCTGCCGATCAGCGTGATGACAAAGCCCGCAATCAGAATGCTGGTGAAGTAATCGCGAAGGTTCTCCCGCTTCGCCAGCAAGAGCGCAAGAACGCTCAACGTGGAGAATCGCGTTATCGAATTGGCGAGCTCTGGATCAGGATAGCCGAACACTGCACTCAGCCCGTTCAGTCCAACGCACCGCACTCGCAGCAGCACTGCGCCGACCAGCGACAGTGCCATAGCCGCACTCAACAGGTAAAAAAAGATTTTGAGTAATCCGTCGGGAAGCGAAACATAACGGACCTCCTCTTTCGTTGGCGCGAACTGTTCAGCCTCGTTTCGATGACGGATCAGGAGCCAGGCGAAAACGAGCACCAGCGCCCCATCGACGATAGCCGACGTCAGCAGGTCAGAGAGGTAGCATTCAGGGTGGCCCGTGCATGACGCCAGAGAGAAAACGTTTGCAAGCGGTCCTTTGAGGGGGTGCGCGAAGAAGTAAAAGCCCAACGACGCTATTACGGAGGTGATGTGCGCCGTGAATAAGACGAGTGCGCAATGCCACCTCACGTTGCGGTTGTAGGCGCCAACGAAAGTCAGCAACACCACAAGGCCGAGCTTGCTGAACGTGAAGATCCCGAGTGCGGGATTCTCATAGGTCAGAATGATGAAGTGTTGCAATTTCCCGGGCCACGGCGACGCTCCGAGCGCTCCAATTGCACTGAAGACCGCGTATACGAAGTAGCCGAGACCGATCAGCAGTAGCAGCCAGTAGCCGGCGTCCCGCGCCGGCCCGTTGACGGTTTCGTCGCTCCATTCAGGCGGAAACAATGCCTCGTTCTGCCCGAAGGTCGGTACTGCCTCAGACTTGCTCGCGGGGTACATGAGATCGGCGAGCAGGCGCGCGAACCACAAAACCAGTGGCCCCTGGATTATTCCGTCGAACGACCATGCTACGAGGAACTTCAACGGAACCGGCACCGGACCCAGTAGGCCCTCTGGCTCATATATCCACGGGGCCCTCAAGGGATCGGTTCGACAATGAGCTTCAAAGAAAAGGTCGAGCGGCACGCACACGCCGACTATGATCAGGTAGAACAGTAGCGAGCTCGACTTACGCAGGACGACCAGCAAGGGGGCCATCACGAACGCGTAGGCCGCGATCCCGATCCACATCACGATCGGACGTGGGAAACTGATGACGTGAAGTCCGGCGCTCTGCCCGTATAGAAAGACAAATGCGACGACGGCTGAAACCGCAATCGTCAGAACAAACCGCATGCTGCGAGGAGTGCGATCGAGCGGATCGACTGCGGTGTATCCATGGAAGTTCAATACGGGCACCATATCGTTCCTCCTTCGGCCAGGTTGAATCTCAGCGTTTCGGCGATGACGGAACGCCGCCTACTCCGTACGGAACCGCCAGGCGTCTGTCCCGGAGAACGCCCGAGTCCGATGCCTTAGCAAGTTGGCGGTGCGTGTCGCGGCAGCGATGGTCTCAGGGCGTGTCGAATCGACTGCGATTCTTAAGGCACGAACGAGGCAATTGCGCCGCGCCCGCAATAGACATCAAGTCTCTTGCGCGCGACCAAACCGAGAAATCGGAAATGTACGACAAATGCCGGACTACTTCGGAACTGCGATCAAGAGATCTAGAAGCCTTAGCCTCTCGATAAAATGGCGGCTGATGAACATTGTTCACGCGTAAGCGACAACAAGATTGTTTTTGTCGATCACGGTAAGCTGCCGACCGAACGATAACGGATGAAATCGAAGTCTTGTCCCTGTTAAGAAGCCGATGGTGGGCTACGCAAGACCTAACCCGGCCCGCGGCACTGGGAACGTTCGCAATGGCAGTAGCGCGAATCTCGGGCGAGATTATAACCTCAAACTCAACGGCATCAAAACCAATTTGTCCTGAAATTGTACGCAAACTTACGACGGCCGCAATAGAACAACGGCGCCGGCTTTCAGAGCGAAGCATCAGTTAACGTCCAGACCACTCCGTCACTAATCTGTGACCAGGGTGTTCCATTCGTTATGGCTTCTCAGCAAGATGGGTAACAGCCCTTGTCGAATGGAAAATGATTAGGATCCTTCGTTGAGCAATGTCACGGTCCAGTATCAGCCGACAGGAGTTCGCATGGTCGTTACGACGAATGCGCTGGCACACCAATCCGCAAAGACCTCGTCTTCGGCGGGCCCGGTCGATAGTTCTCGTGTCATGCTTCTATTCATTAAGCAATTGAGAGTATTCACTGCGACCACGCTCCTGTGGGCCTGACGATCGAATTGAGTATCCAATTCTCCCTGCCTCAAGAGCCTTGCATCGAATTCGTCCGAGCTGACTATGACCTTAACAAAATCTCGAGTCTGTTCGACACCTTGAGCCACCAACCGATCGGGCACCCTCCCGTAGACCGGATCGCTCCAGGCTTCTTCGCCCTTGTTTAGCCACACCCCGCCGGCCGGAAAGAATCCGGGCTCGATGGCAAATCTTTCTGAAAGCATGAGCACCGCGCAGTAGAGGGGCTCGCTTCCGCGATTCGAGAGGCGAAGCATCATTCTCGGCTGGACCCACTTTCCGTCTTTGTATTCATATTCCAACCGCACCTCGTGTCCGCTAATCTCTCTGCGGTTTGAATAGGCCGTTACATCAATGACCCCCGATGGAATCGTACTGAGCGGATTCGATAGGTCCCTGATCGTTTTCCAGCGGGCGATATGCTCGAGCCGTTTTACGGCAAGAGCGGCGTTCGCCTCTGTGTAACCCGGGACAGTGGACGTCAGCGACTTCTCAGCGCTCGGATAGCGAATAACGTACTTTTCATCGCTCGCTGATAACAGGAGCGTTGCGTCCTCAGAGGCTTCTCTTATGTATAACGAGCGCCCGCCAAGATCATTGCTGGACTCCATGGCGGCACGAGCCAGGCGCAGGCCCTCCGCGTCGCCCTGCATCCTCACCCCCACGCTCGCTATCGGCGCGCGCACGAGAACCGCGTCGAAAACCGAGGTTTCAGCCTCGCTCGCGATGCCTTCCACTCTCAATCGACTCAAGTGTGGCTGAACTTCCGTTACCTCTCCTATTCCGCTTGCAGTCGATAGGTTGCGTCTATCCAAACGCGAAGCACCAGCCGGAAACAGTGCAAATTGAGTGGTTCCCGGGCCGCCATTCATTTGAATCCCGTGTATCGCGCCGGCGTCGACAGTCCATCCGACCTCTGTGTCGAAGTTTGCGGTGAAGCGCACCGGCCGCTTTATGATGGCGCCTCCGAGGAAGGGCTGATCCAGCTCATCTGGCGCAGCCACCTCGAGCTGAGGGGTTTGATTTTTTACACTCCTTCCCAGGGACGCGCGAACTGACTTCATCAGGTACTCGTAGGACAGGTTGCCGCCGAACGCTTGAAGAGTACTCAGCAGAAAGTATGAGAATGCACCTCGCGCCACGCCGCCCTCCGCCCGATGTTCTTTTGCGAATTCGTTGTCCCGGCACGCGGCCAGCAAAACGTGGTTGGCGCGTTGCACCTCTGTCGACGCGCTGCGTGCTCCAGGGAGAGCACCGGTGAGAAACAGGCAGTCCAACTCCTCTGGAGAGACAATATAGTTTTCCAGGGGCCTGACCGTATTGCTTGGTTGAACGTATCGGACACCTTCGAAACTCTCCCCATCTCTCGTCCCTGAGCCTGCGTGACAACAATCGAGCACCACTACGATGTGGGGCGATCGCCTCGCGATCCGGGCAATCAACTTTGCCAGCTCTTTGTCGGCGAGGTCACGCCCGGCCGGCCTGCTATCGTAACAAACGAGGGTCTCATTCATTCGGTCGGGCTCGAGATGCCAGAACTCCTCCGGGCAATGCTCCTGCGATCCGTGACCCGAAAAGTAGAAGACCACTACGTCCCGGTCTTTCGCCCGAGAAAGGTGTGACTCGAATCCGTCTATGATCGCCTTGTACGTGGCCTCCTGATTGAGCAGGACGCGATCTCGCAGCCTGAACTCATCCGATTCCACACGAGTGTTCAGATACTCCTGGAATGCCTTTATGTCGTTCACGCAGCCAAGTAGAGAACGAGTAGGTTGCGGATACTCGTCGATTCCCACCAGGAGCGCATAGATATTGCGTCTCATCTTCAATTCCTCCCGTTCAGCGCTGCCTGCCGCGGGCGAGTTATGGGAGCGCTGAAGGCTGGTTTTGAAACAGCGGGCTCACATCACCGTAAAGAGAGAGTCCCGCCCAATAAAAGGATTCGCTCGTGCTGAAGTTCGAAGCGCCGGAAGATAGCTTTCCTTTCAGGCAAGCCAACTGCGCTTGTTGAAGTGCCGCATCAGGTAACTTTCCTCGAAGCGCGTTGTAGAAGGTCTGCATCATTTCTACGGCGAGGTCATCATTGATCCGCCAAAGGCTCCCCAATACGCTGCCGGCTCCGGCGTGCAGGAGCGTTTCAGGAAGGCTGATGACGCGCCGGGTGGGGAGCACGAACGCTTCATTCAGCCAGCAGGCCGAGAGTGTGATATGCCTCATGCCACTCAAGTTGAGCGCCGTCAGATCTCTCAGACTCAATAGCTCGACCTGCCCGTCTCGCACCAGTAGCATTCCAGATTGGTCCGGCTGGTCCGGCCTGAATACGCCGTGACAGGCGATGTGGGCCATTTCAGTCCGTCCGAGTTCCGTCAGGAGAGCCTCCTTGGTGGCGACCTCCGCGTGACCACCGTCATCCATCCGGCACACATTGAGTCCCAATTCCTTGAACATAGGCTCGAGGCGGTTTAGCTCCTTGATGGTTCCGGGGAGCTCCTGAAAGCGGTATTCCCGTGACTGAAAGTTCTTTGACACGCCTACCATAAGCGCCCTTGCGAGCGGCTGTCGCGCCGCTTTGCCCTGGAATATATGAAAGCTCAATGCGATGGGGTAATGCTCGATCAGGTACTTGTTCCGGTGAACGAGGGCGGCAAACGGAAACGCGTGCAGACTATCGTCCGGGACGATCGTCAAGGCGCCGACTCGGCTCGGGAGAGACTCGAGAATATCGCAAATCTGCAGGTTTTCAGCGAGCCAGGCGCTGGTGCATCGCTGCAGCTCTGTTCGATCCGAACCGGGTTCAAACTCCTCCGGGGTCGGACTCAAATCCCGCCCGAGAGGCTCTACCTTCGAACCGAGCCAGCACGAGACATCGCGGCTGAGCTGGAGCCTTGTCAGTGGGCTGACACCGAAATCCAGCGACAGCCATCCGATGCTCGCGACAAACACTCGATCAGGCAATACAAGAAACGCAATCGTGTGCCGGTTGCGTGGGTGGCCCACCAACGTTCGCAAGAGCGACCTTCTCTCCAACCTTCCAGCCTGGCTGTTTGTCCTGCTGAGTGCATCGCCCACAACCCTATGCTTATAGTGATCAATGTGGACCAGGAGTTTGTGCAGCCGCTTCATCATCCCCCATCGCCTAATCCAGCGCATCGGTCCTCGAGCGCGAATCGCGGCCTTCTTCAGGCCCGAA
>DASYSA010000177.1:0-14986 GCA_036003885.1 Blastocatellia bacterium
GTTCTTCATCTGTGTCATCTGCGCAATCTGCGGATGAATGTAACCTATGAACAATCTAACGCAGGATCACGTAAATCAATTCATCGATCGTCTCGCCGTCTTTGGTGACCGCCTTACGCGACCGGGCCTCTAATTCGTATCCCGACTTCTCGAGAACTCGCATCGAGCCTGGATTCCATTCGAATACGCCCGCCGATATCCGGTTGAGGTCCCAGGTGACGAACGCGTAGTCGGTCATTGCCCTCAACGCCTCAGTCACAATTCCTCGGCCCCAGAACTCTTCGCCAAGCCAGTAACCGATCTCGGCCGATCTGCGGTAGACGTCATCTTTGAGAATCACGCCTATTCCCCCGACCGCCGCGCCATCGACTTCTATTGCAAAACTCGTGATCGGGTTGGCCGAGCCGGCGATTCCGATCCACCACTCGGCGTTTTCAAGCGTGTAGGGGTGTGGAAAGGCGTCGCGCAGATTCCTCCAGATCTTCCGGTTATTGGCCTGGTGGACGAGCGACTCCTCGTCTCCCGCCCTCCATGGGCGAATAGTGCACTGGGTCAGTTCGATTTCCACAGGTTCCACGATACGCGTTACGGCGCCGGTTCGACATATGTTTCAAGGGCAGAAGTCCCCTGACATCAAGGAAGAACCACGAAGCACACGAAATTCACGAATTGACATGAATCATTCGTGGTCATTCGTGCGATTCGTGAAATTCGTGGCTGTCCCTTCTCTGCGGCCACTCTCTGCCGAAGCCGCGAAGAGGCATATCCGCTGCGCGCTGTAGCCAGTTGTCCCCGGGATAGTGGCAGTCGCCTTCGATGACATGCAGTGTGTATGCGTGTCGCGAATTCGGCGACCGATTGGCCCGACTCATGTGCGGCAACAGGCCATGCAGCAGGATCAACGTGCCCTTCGACGCCTCGAGCGGAACGACTTCGTCGTCCGGCCATTGGCCATCATCGAGGACTTCAAACTTTGTGCCGCCGCAGGGCGCACGCACGAATCGTGATTTCAGCCCGAGTCGATGGCCGCCGCGAATAGCCGACAAACAGCCGTTATCAGTTGTTGCATCTTCGAGGGCGAACCACAGGCCCAGAACAGGACGCGGCTCTGTATACAGAAACGTGCTGTCTTGATGCAGGTTCACTTCGCCGCCGATGTTAGGCTGCTTGAAGACGTACATCGACTGCAGAAGCAGCGGGCGCGAAAAGCCGAGAGACGACACAAGCTCCGCAATGTCGGCAGTGCGCGAGAAGCGATCGAAGACGGGATCGAGATCATGCAGCGCATGGCCGATCTTGTTAATCGAGAGTTCCTTGCGCTGACGGAGCTGGCCACCGTCATCGAAAGCATCTTCTTCGAAGAAGAACCGAATCCGGTCGCCCGACTCAAGGAAGTAATCGTCGCTTGTACGCGTCTGTTCGCGGGTGGAGAAGACAGACACGACTCCTCGAGGATCGAATTGCGCGACGAGGTCGTCGGCTCTCCTGCGCAGATGGTCGCAAGCTTCAGCACTGACGAATTCCGACAGCACCAGAAACCCGTCGCGGTCAAAGGAGGCCAGTTGTGCGGGAGATAGGGCGCTCGTCATATCCGCTCCTGGGTAGGCCCTGGGTATGCCTGGGTACGCACGCTTCCAGCGTGCAAATTCTCAAGACCTTACGGTGGAGAGCAATTCATACCAAGAGCGTGCGCCCATCAGTAAGCCGGCACGCTGGAAGCGTGCGTACCCAGGCCTACCCAGGCGCTTCACTTTCCGGCAAGGCGAGAGGCAAAGCGAAGGCTCATACCATCGGGCCCGCCGATAGTAAAATCGCGAAGGCCATAGTAGCGATTCTCGATGGTGCGGATAACCTGTGCGCCGGAGCTCTGAGCCAGTTCCCAGTAGTCGTCCACGTTGGGAACCATTACCCTAATGTTGCCGGCAGGATGCTCCGAGCCTGGCGAATCTTCGACTTGCTCCAGGAATAGCAGGGACTGTTCCCATCTCAATTCAACGAAGTTGTCGTCGTCGCGGACCAGCTCGAACCCCAAGGGGCGGAGGAACTCCACGGACCGTTTGATGTCGCGAACGTAAATCTCAGCGACGAGTTGCGAGCCTTGCTCGACGTACTCGCTCATTCACGTGCCTCCGAGTACAGCTCTAAGCCGTTCGTGATTCATTCCACGGAACCCAATGCCCCAAGGCTTGTTGGGTCTGGGTCTGCCCACACGTCTCCTCGGCGTTGCTCCTGTTACAACGCGATCGATTCGTGATCCCTTCTCCGAGAACCGCTGTACGTGCCTGACGTGTTTACCTGATGCCGCGTGGGGCCTGAACTATACCCAGACAGAACGCCCTGTCGTAGCGAAACGGCCTCGAGGGATCGGAGCAATAGGACCTGACCTGAGCTTCGCCGTTCAGTGCGCGATAGCTGCCGACGCCTCCGGTAACCGCGAGTACCTCGCTTGGACCGGTGGTGGGCCCGTTGATGTCGCTGGTCGCGGGACTGGCTTGTCCATTGGCCAGCAATACTCCGGTCACTCCTTGTATTTCGATGGTGCCGCCCATGGAGTCGAGCAGGAGGCTTTGGTTGGTAACGAGCCGGCCGTCATCGGCCACTTCGCCCCAGGCTCGCCATGTCCCAAGTAGCCTTGGCGAGGCGGTGTTAAATGCGCACGTCGCCGGGTTGACCGATCTGAATGGATAGACTTTGCCCTGTAGATAGAATGTGCTCCCGGTTGCAGGCAGCGTGCTCAGAGTCGCCGCATCCGGAACAACGTCAAAAATGAACTCGATACCTAGTTGTGCTGCCCCCGTCGGAGCGGTGAACTGGAAAAGAAAGAGAGCGAGCGGGAGCATGAGCTTCAATAATGTGCTACCTATCCGGTTTTTTCTTCGTATCATTGGTGTACTCCTTTCGATTAGTAGATCGGTAAAGACTGTAGGCGAGCGCCGCCATTGAGTCAACCAGACGGGAGAAAGGGAGACGGGGAGAAAGGGAGACGGGGGATGGAGGGATGGGGGGACGCACAAAGAACTTCCCCTTCTCCCTTTCTCCCCATCTCCCCATCTCTCTTCTCTCCTTCTTCCCACAACTGATCCTTGCGCAACCTTAGCTCTTCAGTTATTTTCCGCAACATATGGAAAAGCAGAGAATCGGCATCCTCATCTCGGGCCGCGGTTCGAATATGGTGAACCTTATTGATGCCACCCGGGATGGGCGGCTTGACGCTGAAGTGGCCCTGGTCATCAGCAACATCGACTCCGCTCCCGGCATTGCTCTCGCCCGAGAGCGCGGGGTCGAAACCATCTTCATGAATCACAGGGGGCGCTCGCGCGAACTGCACGACAATGAGATGGCCGCCGAGCTAAAAAAGCGCGCGGTATCGATCGTCTGCCTTGCCGGGTACATGAGGCTGGTGAGCCCGGCTTTTATCCGCCAGTTTGAGAACTGCGTCCTGAACATTCATCCCTCGCTCCTGCCCGCGTTTCCCGGTCTGGACGCCCAACGGCAGGCGCTCGAGCAGGGGGTCAAGGTCACTGGCTGCACGGTGCACCTGATCGATGAACAGCTGGATCATGGTCCGATCGTAATGCAGAGAGCGGTAGACGTGCGCGACGACGATAGCGTGGAATCGCTGGCGGCGCGAATACTCGAACAGGAGCATCGAGTCTACCCTGAAGCGGTCGGACGCGTCCTGAGTGACAGATTTCGAATCGAGGGCTGCAGGACATATCTGGTGGAAGGTCCGAAGGAATCCGCGAACAACGCGAACCCTCGCTAAAGACTTGCCTCTGGTCTGGTTGATTCGCGATTATTCGCGAGATTAGCGATGAAAGGAATGCTCGCGAGATCGCGATGAAGAAGGAATGGAGGCAGCGACCCGTTGTGTCGGACTGCCTCGAAAGGATGATTCTACCAGCGTTGCTATCGGGTCGCTGCTCGAGGATTAGATTGCTTTCCTCCCCCATCCGCGTTGCCTGTCCTTGCCGACGATCAAAAAGAAGATTGCGAGGGGTAGCTTTTTCTGCCTGCTTGAGAGAGTCCCGCAAGGACCTAACCCGCTGTATCTGGTTCAGATGCCTTATTAATACGCAGCCCGTACAACTAATCAAAGATTTGGTCAACGCTTTAACAATTCATCATTTTCGACCTATCGGTGCCCGGATTTATTGAGGGCCCGACCCGAGATGAGCCGCGCCCTCGTCTGCTCAGGGCTGCTCAACTATTGACCCTGAGACTCAATAACACCGCCGGTGGTCCGTAATTTCGCAATGTATGCTCGGGACTTCGATACTGTCAGAGACCTGCACAACACGAGGTTGAGCCGGGCGTCCTCGAAACGTCCTTTCGATTGGGTGAGCGCGGTGTCAAACTCGCTCTCGGCCTCGCTCAGCCGGCCGTTGATCGCCAGAACGACTCCGAGGTTGTTGTGACAAGCCGGAAATGGGCTATTGTTATGCGCCAACGCCCGTCGGTAGTGAACCAAGGCGGCCTCATAGTCGCCTTCTCGATGGAGAGCGAGGCCGAACCTGAAGAGCGCTCCCGCGTGCCGGCCTCCGGAGGCTTCGATGGCATCCTTAAATGCAGCCTTTCCCTTCTCGCGCAGTCCCAGATCTTCTAATGCAACGCCGAGAGCGAAGAGGGCTGCCGGGTAACGTCCATGCCTTGCTTTGATTGCCGCCCGATACCAGGTGGCAGCCTCTTCTGTTTGACGCAACTCGTAATAGCAGACGCCGATGTTGTAGTGAGCTTCGGCGTAACGCGGCCCGAATGTCGCGAGACTTTGCCGATACTCCTCGATCGCAAGTCGGTAATTGCCCCGCGCATAGGCCTGACCGCCGCGCTCGAATGCTTCACGATCGGGATCATTGCCGGCCCACGCGCGCGGAGCCGAAATGAGTAGTAACACAAGCAACAACGAAGCGTAGAAGTTTCTATTTCGCATTCTTCCTCCTTCATCGAACTACTGGAGGATTCTAGTCAAAAGCGCGAGAAGCTTCTTCCCGATTCTTGCTGTGCTGTCGAGATCTTGCGGCAAACTAAAAAGAAATGCGAAATTCGGAATTCGAAATGCGAAATTGCGATTCGGATTGAGGAATTCAACTTTCGAATTCCCTCAATTTCGCGTTTTGCATTTCGCATTTCGAATTTCCCGATTTCTTCTCGAACATTCGCGTCGTTATACTCGTAAGAGCCAAGAATTGCCGTATGCGATTGTGACACTCGTGTGCGAACTGCCAACCGGAGGGTCAGTCAGTCAAGCCGGAGGCAATGGGTTCAGCAAATGGAGGACGCTATGTCAGCGGAGCCGCAACCACCCATCAACGAGAAGACTGCGGACGGTAAGTCATCACTTATCTTTAGCAGGAAATCAGCCTGGGAGGGCGTTCTGGTTGAACACGGACGAATGACCGCCGGCAAGTCAGTAGAGCACTGTCACACGGAACATCAAATAGCCATCATCCTGGAAGGGACTTTCACCGCCGAGATGCAATCCGCAACCGGGTGTTCGCGGATCGGCAACGAATCAGCCGGGCAGACCTGCGTTATCCCCTCAGGCCAGCCATATCTGTTGCGCTCTCATGAGGAGATGGAGTATCTGTCGATATACCTGGATCCGGTGCTGCTGTCTCGTGCGGCGTTTGATTCTTCCGGGCCCGACCGAGTCGAACTCGCCGAGGCCTGCGCCGCCCGCGATCCTCTCATCAAGCAGATCGGGATGGCGTTGATGAGGGAAGGCGAAGCGGTGCAGCCGGCTGGAAGGCTATACGCGGAATCGCTTGCCAATCTGTTGGCGGTGCATCTCCTCAGGCACTACTCCACTAACAGTGTCATGGTAAGGGCCGCGCTCGGCGGACTGTCGGGAAACCGCCTGCGTCGCGCGACGGAGTTCATTACCGACAATCTCGAACGCGACCTTGCGCTGGCCGAGATTGCAGAAGCGGTCGAATTGAGCCCTTTTCACTTCGCCAGGGCGTTCAAACAGGCGACGGGTCTATCGCCACATCAGTTCTTGATCAAGAGCAGGATCGACAGGGCGAAGACGTTGCTGGCCGACGAGGAACTCCCCATCGTCGAAGTCTCCTATCGCTCCGGGTTCAAGAGCCAGAGCCACTTTACATCGCTGTTTCGCAAGCTCACATCTCTCACGCTCAAAGCCTACCGCGACGCAAGAACCAAATAGATTGCGGATTTCGGATTGCGGAATGCGGAATGCGGAATAGATTGCGGATTTCGGATTGCGGAATGCGGATTGGGGAATTCTAAGATAGGAATCCTCAATCCTCAATCCGAAATCCGCGATCCTAAATCCGCAGTCCACTAAAGTGCTCTACGATTCGCTGAGCCTGGCGAGGGCCGACGAATGGACTCAGTTCCGCTACGGTCGCTTCGGACACACGCTTGAGACTTCCAAAATTTCGAAGTAGTCGAGCCTTCAGTTTGTCCCCCACCCCGGGAATGGATGTCAGCTCCGATTTGAGATCGCGCATGACTCGCCGCTTACGATGGTAGGTCACAGCAAATCGGTGAGTCTCGTCCCTGACCATCTGAATCAAGTGCAACACCGGCGAGTGGTGATCTATTCTGATCGGCTCGTCTCGGCCTTTCAGGAACAACAACTCCTCGCGCTTGGCGATCGAAGCGGTTGGCAGTGCCTCAAGACCCAGCTCGTGAAGAGCCCGGGCCGCGGCTGCCAATTGTCCTTTGCCGCCGTCGATCAGGACAAGCTTCGGCAAAGGCTTCTCTTCGCGCAGCAGGCGAGCGTAACGCCGCCCAACTACCTCGTACATCGACTGGAAGTCATCGGCCCGGCCTTCCACCGATCGCACTTTGAACTTGCGGTAGTCGGACTTCTTCATCACCCCGTCTTCACACACCACCATGGATGCAACGTTCTCGGCGCCCTGAATATTCGAGATGTCGAATGACTCGATACGGTCGGGCACTTCCGGAAGCTCCAGTATCTCCTGAAGCTCCTGCAGCACCTTCCCCATGTCGGGGCGTTGAGCTCGGAATCGCTGATCGAAGTTGAGCCGCGCGTTCTTCTCGACCAGATCGATCAGATCACGCTTGACGCCTCGCCGCGGCGACGTGATATGGACCCGGCGTCCCCGACGAGAGGCCAGGAATTCTTCGAGCAGCTCGCGGTCTTCGAAGTCGACCGGCACATATATTTCACCAGGCGCGTAATCGCCCGAGGTGTAGTACTGCTTGAGCGGCTCGCCTATGAACGTCGCAGGATCGAACGGCTCGGCCAGGTCCTCCCAGTAGAACTCGCGTTTGCCGACGACCTTTCCTTCTCGCATCGTGAAGAGCGAAAGCGCGAGCTGGCTTCCCTCGCGATAGTAGCCGAATGCGTCGATATCTCCGCCCGAAATGGTCATCATCTTCTGCTGTTGACCCAGCCGGCTGATGGTTTTGAGCTGGTCGCGATACTTCGCCGCGGCCTCAAAGCGAAGCTCCTCGGACGCGCGGGTCATCCGGTTCTTCAGCTCGGCTTCCAGGTCTTCGGTCTTCCCTTGCAGGAGAAGGTCGACGTCGCGGACGGCTTCGTTGTATTGCTCGATCGAGCAGAGGTTCTTGACGCACGGACCCAGGCACCGTCTGATGTGATATTCCAGACAAGGGCGGTCAGCCTTGCCATCGATCTGCATCGTGCAGGTTCGAAGCTGGAAGTTCTTGTTGATCAGATCCAGCGTCTGCCATGCCAGGCCCACGGGCAGATAAGGGCCGTAGTACCGCGCACCGTCTTTCAGGATCTTCCGCGCGATGGTTGCGCGAGGCGCGACTTCGCCGGTGACTTTGATGTGTGGATACTGCTTGTCGTCTTTGAGCAGGACGTTGAAACGGGGCTTGTGTCTCTTGATCAGGTTGCACTCAAGGGCGAGCGCTTCGATCTCGTTGTCGGTTACGAACAGCTCGAGGTCGGCGATGCGAGACACCAGATCGTGCAAGCGTACGTCGGGACTCGCTTTAAAGTACTGACGGACGCGGTTTCGCAGGTTCTTGGCCTTGCCGACATACAGAATTTTGTTCTGCTTGTCCCGATAGAGATAGCACCCCGGTTGTCCGGGGAGATTGGCGAGTTTTTCAGCAAGGGTCATACACGCGGGGCGAGCCTGATACCGGCATCGACGCGACATCAATGCCGGGCACGCAAGATACGTCACTCAATCTTGAGCACGGTTCTATACTTGCCCTCCTGAAACTTGAACCTGAAGTCTCCCTCGAAACGGCGAATGCCAGATACGCCGCTGCCCGAGGCGAGCGTTGGCATCCGCAGGACACCTTCGAACTGGGAATAGTCTATCGTAGCGTTGAACGAGCGCAGCTTTGAGGCCTCTTTATCCAGACCTTCCAGGTTATGGACGCCCTCGATTTTGATGGTCAGCACTTCGCCGGTCTTCGAGTCGAGCATCGCGACTCCGGATGCCAGCGGAGTGCTGGTGGCTTGCGCCTTGGGAATGAAGCGATACCACTTTTCGCCTTTGCGGTTGGCAACCACTTCCTGAAAGTCATAGAACTTGATCTTCTCAGGCAGTAGCGGAAAGAAGGCGAGGTCCCAGACCGCGCCGAACGACAGGAGGGTGCGCTCCTCTTCGTTCACTTTGCCCTTCGGGTTGCCGTTCTTGTCGGTGTCGGATATGACTCGCGTCGTGACTGGAATGTCGCCGGTCTTATCAGCCTTGCCCGCCGGCTCGACCACCACTTCGGTCTCGCGCATTTCGTCGCGCTTTTCGGCGCCGTCCTTGATCTTGAAGCGCTCGACGCTGATCTTTTGTTGATACCGGCAGTGATCGCGAAAGTAGAGCGACCGGTCCTGGTTCGCCGCAGCCTTGCAGATCAGCTCAGGAGCCGTGCATTCGTCGGCGCTAGCTCCCGCAAAGGGATGAATGAGCGAGGCAGCGGCGAGTAGCAGCACTACCATTTCCGCCCCTGCCCGGCAACGTTCTTGCTTTGTCGCTAATCTCAGAATTCTCAACTTCTTGACTCCTGAATCTCTTTTCGTGTATTAAAGTAGCGTTGCGACTAAAGTATAGGCGAGGTCGCGATACCACAGCAAATGCCATCATTAAGATCCCGCAATTTCTCAACCCGTGCTCAGAGCACTGTTATTACATTCTTTAAGAGGACTGCCATAACCGAAAACAGAGGGAGGGACTTTATGAAGTTTAGAGGAGGGCTTGTAATTGGCCTGGCGGTTTTGCTGTCGCTGGCGAGCGGATGTGCAACCAAGAAGTATGTTCGCAACCGCGTCGGCGAACGCGTAACGCCGCTTGAGAACCGAACCGGGGAGCTGGAAGAGACTTCGCGCCGAAACACTCAAGATATAAGCCGCATCTCGAAAGATGTTGAAGATGTGCGAGGGCGCGCCGATCGGGCTCAGCAGCAGGCCGATCGCGCAGCCTCTTCTGCCGAGCAGGCCAACACTCGCGTTGGGGGTGTCGAGCAGACCGTCACCGATTTGCGATCCAACCTCGATAAGTTCACGGTGCAGAAGACCGTCACCGTGCTGTTTCAGGTCAAGAAGTCTGAGCTGCTCCCTGAGGCAATGTCAGCACTTGATGAGCTGGCGAGCCAGATCAAGGATCGGAATGGGTTCTTGCTGGAGATTGAGGGCTTTGCCTCGTCCGAGGGCGACGCCGAGCTCAACGACCGCCTGAGCCAGGCGCGATCTGAATCAGTGCGCCGTTACCTTGCAGATCGGTACAACGTCCCGCTGCATCGCATGTACATCGTGGGCTTTGGCGTGAGCCGCCCCGTCGCGGACAACGCGACGCCTGAGGGGCGAATACAGAATCGCCGCGTGCAGGTCAGACTGCTGACCAACAACGCACTCGGGCAGAAGGGGTGAGATTTACAGAGCGAGGATACGCTTGGACACACCGAAGTGTGAGGGGCCGCTAAGGATTCTCAAGGCGGGCGTCACTCTCCGTGGTGCGTAACAGCCGCGTGGTCGCCTCTCCTGGTTGACGCATCGGATGCTGAAGAATCCGGTGCGCCGCGAAGATTCGAAGACCAAAGCCGGAGCGTATCAACACACTGCATCACCTGAACCCGCCTGGCTCTGGTTCGTGGCTTGGGGACCGAGCAGCGTTTCAGCCGAATGACTCACTTGCAATCATGGATTTTGAGATCGAGATACCAGCGGGCAGGCCTTTCGATGCGGTGGCGCTGGGCCTGAATGCCGTAGATCACCTGATAGTCGTCCCACACTACCCCGAGTTCAACACCAAAGTAAGGTTTCAATCACACAGGACGGCCGCGGGCGGGCAGTGTGCTACAGCAATGGTGGCGCTTGCGCGACTGGGGCTTCGTGCGCGCTACATCGGGAAGGTTGGCGATGATCAGATAGGGCGGTATCAGCTGGAGTCAATCACTTCGGAGGGCGTCGATGCTTCCGGAGTAATGGTCGTCGAGGGCGTAGAGTCGCAGGTCGCATTCATCATAGTCGATCAGGCAACCGGCGAGCGCACCGTGATCTGGGACCACGACGACCGGCTCACAATCGAACCGGGCGAAGTGGATCGCGATGCTGTGACTTCAGGCCGGGCGCTGTTGCTTGACGGCCACAACGTCGAAGCGTCGATCGCCGCCGCGGGCTATGCTCGCGACGCCGGCATTCCAACCGTTCTCGACATCGACAACATCTATCCTGGCGCCGAGGGGCTGCTGCCGTTGATAGACTTCCTGATCTCGTCGAGCACCTTTCCGAAGCGGATGACCGGCGAATCGGATGTGAGGGTCGCGCTCAAAGAACTGTCGAAGCAGACGGGATCGGTGCTGGTTGCGGCCACGCTCGGGGTCGAAGGGGTGCTTGCGTACATCCGAGGGGAATACTTCCATTCGCCTGCCTTTGAGGTGGACTGCGTGGACACTACCGGCGCCGGAGACGCGTTTCATGGTGGGTTCATATATGGTCTCCTGGCGGGTTTTTCCATTGAAGATACGTTGCGATTCTCGAACGCGGTTGCCGCATTGAAATGCCGTCAGGTGGGCGCCCGAACCGCCCTGCCCGCGCTCGATGAGGTTAATGCGCTGCTTTCGTCATAACGGGTCCAAAACTCTCAGTGAACTTCCTCCTACTGATTGAAAGTGCTACCCTTCTCGCGTAACACCTCAAGGCAGCGCGAACGCTACAACATAATCTCCAGGCGTTGTACGCAGCCGTCCGTGTCCACCCGCGCAGATTACAACAAACTGCTTGCTACCCTCCCGCACTCTGTACGTCATCGGCATCGCCTGACCGCCCGCCGGTAGAGCTCCTTTCCAGAGTTCCTTGCCGGTCTCGGTGTCGAAGGCCCGAATGTAGTTGTCTCTCGTCGCGCCGATGAAGATCAGTCCTCCCGCGGTCACCATCGAACCTCCCAGATTCAGCGATCCCCACTTGTCTGATCCCGGCACCGAGGCCAGTTCCGGCATCTGTCCCAGCGGGACCTCCCATCGAATAGAGCCATTCGCGAGATCGACTGCAAGCAGTGTCCCCCACGGCGGCGGATTGCATGGTCCGAACCGAGGTATGCCGCGGAAGAGAAATTCTCGCCGCATGACATAAGGTGTGCCCCGCTGTTGCCCTATCTCGAAGTCCAGTATTCTGGACCTCCATTCGGCGATCTTCTTCGCATCGACCTGATCGCGAGGAATGAGAGTCACTGCGCGAGCAAAGCGATTCGTGTTTGCGATCAACAGCCCGTGTTCTGGGTCGAACGAGACACCCGACCAGTTCATCCCGCCCACGTCGCCCGGATAGACCAGTGAACCTTGAAGGCTCGGAGGGGTGAAGAGTCCATCGTTGCGAAGCTGCTTGATCTGATCACGGCACGAGTCTCGATCTGACGGAGTCAATCCCCAGGCATCTTCAGGTGTGAGCTTCTGCGGAACCAGCGCGCGAGGAGCTGTGGGAATCGGCTGAGTCGGCGAGTATTCCTCACCGGGCACATCGCCTTTGGGTACCGGACGTTCTTGAACCGGAAAGATCGGCTTGCCAGATTCGCGATTGAGAACGAAGAGGTGCCCTACCTTGGTCGCCACCGCCACCGCCGGAATTTCACGTCCGTTTCTGCGGACGGTGATCAGGGCCGGTTGAGCCGGGATGTCGTAGTCCCAGATGTCGTGATGCACCGTCTGAAAGTGCCAGACTACTTTGCCCGTCGAAGCCCGAAGCGCCACGATCGAGCTCGAGTAGTAATCACTGCCGTGTCGCTCGCCGCCATAGTAGTCGGGACTTGTGTTCCCTGTGGGCAGGAACAAAAGGTCTCTCTGTGGGTCGGCTGATATGACCGACCAGACGTTGGCAGTGCCAAGGCGATAGGCAGTCTTCCCATCTTTCGTCTGAGCCGCCTTGTCGGTTGGTGGAAGGGCTTCCCAGGCCCATCGCAGCTTGCCGGTCCGCGCATCATAAGCTCGCACGACTCCGCTCGGTGCATCGACCTCATTGTTGTCCCCGATCGCCGAGCCTACCACCACCAGGTCGTTGATCACTGCCGGCGGAGAGGTGACCGCGTATTGGCCTGCTCGCCGGATTCCAACGCCGCCACTCAGATCGACCTGGCCCTTATCTCCGAAGTCCGCGCAAGGCTGGCCGGTGGCCGCGTCGAGCGCGATGAGTCTCACGTCATTGGTGCCGAGAAGGATCCTGCGGCGGCAAGGCTTGCCTGCCTTGAGTTTCGGATCGACCCAGGTCGAGATCCCTCGCGAGTTGAGCTGGTTGTCGTAGCCCCTTGTGAGGTCGATCCTGGGATCGAAAGCCCATCGCTGCCGGCCCGTCTCAGGGTCGAGCGCAATCACGCGATTGAATGGAGTGCTGAGGTACAGAGTGCCCTCGACCATGAGAGGCGTGACCTGGAAGGCGCTGGTGCTCCGGGCGTTCTTACCATCTGAGACATCCCCGGTGCGATAAGTCCAGGCGACCTTGAGCTGGCTCACATTTGCTCGATTGATCTCAGTCAGAGGTGAGTAGCGAGAGCCTCCCGGGTCCCGGCCGTAAGCTTGCCATTCCGAGGGAGCGCCAGATCCGAGCGCCTTATGTTTGGCCCGCTGGTCTCCCGAGGCCGGCACGAATGTCACCAACAGAACTAATGAAGACGAGAGTGCCACAGGTGTCGCGAACGAACGAATGCGCATGGGTGTCCTCCACGATCTTGGCGATGGCCATGGGTACATTCGTAGTGATAACGGAAGGCCTCGCCGATTAGTTCGACAAGAATGGACCGCCGGCTCACGCGGATCACGCTTGTTTCTCTGATCCCAGTTCGATACCAAACAACTCACGCAGCACGCTCTGATGCTCTTCCTGATCTGCTATCAATCTCTCCTGTTTATCGCCTCCGACAGTCGTGATGAGGCGCATGTTCCGCAGAGTTATCCTGCCTTCCAATGTTGCCAGCGTGCACACTTGTCCTTTGGTGAAGGGAGACTCAGGGGAGGTCTGATGGAAGTGACACCTGTCGACGTAGTCGGCGTACTCGTATGGCTGGAGCATGAATCGGTATTGTGGCTTTCCGGAATCGTGCTGGCTGCATTGCATAAGGATCAACTCATCTCCGGAGCGGTCGATGCGATAGACTCCACTTTCGTCGGTCTGATGGCCTGGCTCATCCAGCAGAAGCGGTTGGCGGAACGAATCGCCGAATCCGACATCGGCCAGCCACTGGCGCTCGAGTTGGACCAACAAGGCCATGTGATCGAAATAAGGATCGAAGCCGCCCTCTTCGTTGGCGACGCCGGCTGAGAGTTTTTCTGCCGCGAAGCCCAACTCGCCAAGCAGCCAGGCGAAGAGGCCGTTCAACTCATAGCAGAACCCCCCTCTTCTCCGCTCGACGATCTTGTTGAACAGAGAGGCGTCGTCAAGAACGATCGGCCGCCCGAGATGGATATCGAGGTTTTCAAAGGGCACCGAGAGGAGGTGTGCCAGGTGGAGGTTGCGCAGAGTTTCGGGGCACGGATCGAGCGGACCGGTGTAGTTGATGCGTCTCAGGTAAGAATCGACGTTCAAGTGGCCTCCTCCGCCTCACGATCTGGCGGCCCTGTCTTTCAATCGGTGGACGAACTTCAACCCGGACCATACTTCGTTCACCGCGCAGATCTTGGTGTCCACGAGACCCTGGCTGAGGCCGTGCTTCTGTACGACGTCGAAGTTGAGATCTGTTGGGACACGTGAAGCCTTCTTGGGCCATGCGACCCAGAGTATACCCGCGGCGGGCAGTCTCTGTGCGAGCACGGTGAACTGTTTGAGCAGATCGGTTTTGTTCGTAACGAAGAGCAGGATGAGATCGAGAGGTTTGCGCGTTTGCGGAACTATGGCTGCGCCGGCTGGAAGGTCGCCGAGTTCTTCATGAAAGTTGTTTGGGGCGCCGACCAGAGCTATTTGAGAGTTCTCTTTTATTCCGAGTTTTCTGGCGAGTGGAGTTTCTGAGTAACCTGCCATGGTCATCCTTCTGATAGAGAGTTGTAGGTTGCGGTGGTGGTCTTTATAGCACAGGCGGATACGCTATGAAACTCAGAAGGTGAAGTAAGATGGAAGGGAGTGATGGTTGACGCTCGGAGGTCCATTGGCTAAGATGCAGTGGCAGAATCGCAAGGGATTTGAGTTAGTTGCGATGGTTTAATTGCGATTAGGAATGGGCCGTTAGCTCAGGTGGTAGAGCAGCTGGCTTTTAACCAGCGGGTCGCAGGTTCGAGTCCTGCACGGCTCACTTTAGATTCAATCTTTTTACGGCCGCCTTCGGGCGGCTTTTTCTGTCATCTACCATGCAGAATCTGCTAGCCTAGCAAAACCAGATGCGTTAGCCTCGCAAATTGCTAGCCTAGCAAATCCTCCTGGCCTAGCAAACGCTGCAGGTCTAGAGGGCAATCGAGTACGACTATTGTCAGCTGTTGATGGAGGAATGGCAATACAAGGCGCCTTTCGTCATCCAGTTTCGACCGGCGGTGTAACTTCCGTCAGCGCCCAAGCCAACAAGGGCAGTTTCGCGGCGCCACCTGTCGGGCAGACAGGCAC
>DASYSA010000178.1:0-13997 GCA_036003885.1 Blastocatellia bacterium
AGCGGCAGTGAAAGGCGGTCTCGCCATCAGGGCCCCGAGAACAATAAGCGCTCCAACGCCAGCCAGTTTAGCAAAAGAATGCTTGCTTGGCCGGGGGCGACGCGTAGAAGGCCGTTTAGTGGTCGCACGGGGCCTTAATACCGTGGAGAGGATGGGGGTTTTCATGTTTTTTTTCTCCTTCTGTGTCGCAGTACCTGAGTCACTTGGCGATTAATTGTGGGCCCGAAATAAGGCAAGGGTTGAGTACCGGCGCTATCGAGGCGCTTAAGGAAAGCCCACGATTGAGTGGAGCACATACCCTTTGATCTTCGAATATGCGAGGCTCTCTCGCCTCGATCACGAGGCGAGAGAGCCATTGATGCTATGGAAATCAATGCTCGCAGCGACCTTATGGCTTAGTCTGGCAAGCCCCGGTAAACGCTCCAGGTGCTGCGTTGCCCAGCAGTTTGTTGTCGCAGAACGTCAACGCCTGACCGTTACCTGCCGTGACGCCGGTGGCGTTATCTGAAATGTTCGTGTTGGTAACACGAAGGGTACCCTGATTTGCTGCTGCATTTGTTCCGGCATTAAGTCCGTTGCCGTTCCCGGTGATGATGCAGCTGTCCACGTTGATCTCTGCCGTCGGGCCCCCTGACAGAACTTCCGCCAGTATTCCATTCGTAGAGTTACCTGAAAACACGCTCTCGCGAGTGGTAACACGGGCATTGTTTCTTCCAATCAATCCGTGGGCATTATTGAAGGATGTGCTCTTCTCTACGACAGCTCGCACGAGGCCGCTGCTGCTGTTCGAGATGAAGATTCCGACGCTTGAATTGTTCTCTATGTGCACGTCTCTGATCAACACCTCAACGTTTGCCGTCTGATTGACGCCTACATTGATGCCGTTTTGCATATCGTGGATCCATGTCTTTTCTACAACCAGCGTCCCTCCGGCCAGAAACCTGATGCCGTCAAGACCTGTGTCCACTCCGCTGATCTCCAGCCCCCGTAACGTAATCTTGGAAGTTGTGGGGGCATTGATGATAACCCCATTGACTCCGGCGGCAAGGATTCCAGCTTCCGTGTTCATGCAATCGATAGTAATCGATTTGGTGATGGTCACCGCACCAAATCCACCTGGATCCAGGCAATTGATCTTGCCCGTGGTGGCCGTCTTTGAAATCGCTCCGGCAAATGTCTTGCACGGGGCAGTACGGCTGCAGGGGTTGGCGTCGTCGCCCACACCGGAAACCCATGTTCGGGTGGCCTGCGCGGAGGCGACTGAGGAAACCGCCAGCGCACATATCAGAACGCTAAGAGCCTTCAGAGCAAAAGCAAACTTCTTCATCTTATATTCTCCTTTGAAGCTGTGTGTTCTTGATTCTGCGAGGCCAGGTAATGGGATCCTACCTGCCTCTCGAATAACCCAAGCCCACGATGTGAGGGCAAAATCCTAATCCATACATAAGAGTCTCCCGAACAATAAGAGTCTCCCGAGAGTGGCTTGAGTCCATATCATCCATGGTGCAGCGTAAATCGGCGCAGACCCGACCAATGAGGAAAGGGTCGATCCCCGACTCACGGCTCAATTCAAGGATTATCGGTTAGCGCAATCCCCAGGCCCATGTTGTTTCGCCGGAAGCAAGCGCCAGATGTTCCGCGTTTCGTCTTTCCGTTCAAAGCGCGTCCCGAATATCAAGGAGTACCCCTCCTCCCTCAGTTCGTCCTACTTCTACAAGACGCAAGATACGAGTGGATCATTGCAGAAGTTTTAAATCTTCGTAGAATCGCTCGCAAATTCGTTACATCTGCGGTGTGCCGTCTATTATCACTATTGGCGCCCAGAGTGCAAGCCCATCGCGGAAAGACGAGGCCAAATCCGGTTCGGCCTGCGTTGACGAGAAGTCTGCAGCAAACCCAAACCTCATTTTGGTACCCGCGGCAGGATTCGAACCTGCGACCTTTCGCTCCGGAGGCGAACGCTCTAATCCAGCTGAGCTACGCGGGCCCGTCGTGTACTTCAGCTACCCTTATGTGTATTAGTTCCAGAAACCTGATACCCACTCTAGCGCCCTGTGGGTCAGTGGACGAAGCATACAGATTAAGTGAGGCTATGTCAAATTCTGCGACGCCGATGGCGATATCCCGGGTGTGCGCTTTCCAGCGGCCGAGTTGAGCTACCGAAAGGTCCGCTCAGGAGCACTAACGAGGAGATTACTCTATTCCGGAACCGGCTCGGCGGATATACTAATCCCAGCTTGCCCCTCGATTGTATTCAGAAGGAATCCAGCAGACGCGATGTTCTCCCGGCCCCAAAATACAGCCGGAGATCATTTGAAGGCTGGTGCCCTCAGCAGCGGCTCGACTCGGCCAGGAGCCCCAGAGAAATGCCGTTTCTGAGCGCGGTTTTGCGCTTCCACATACAAGGAGTTCTTATGCCGACGCGCTGCCGAATCATTCTGTGGGTCGTGGTTGCAATGGTGGCCCCCCTTGTACTATCGCAGTCTTTAGCCGCACAGACGCTCAGCACACGCGACATCGCTCAACGTTCGTTACCATCGGTTGTGCTGTTGGTTATCGACAGCGGCCACAATGATCGGATCAGCTATGGCAGCGGCTTCTTTGTTGCCCCCGATGTAGTCGCGACAAACTTCCACGTGATCGAGCGTGCAATAAGCGGCTATGCCCGAATTGTGGGACAAGAGGCTCAGTATGAGATTATTGGCCTCGTTGCGGCCGATTCCTCGCGAGACCTCGTCCTTCTAAAGCTGAAGGGGGTGAGAGGCAGACCCCTTTCCCTCGGCGATTCAAACACATTGGCAATCGGAGACGAGATCTTCGCCGTCGGAAATCCCCAGGGATTGGAAGGCACGTTCTCGCAGGGTATTGTCAGCAGCATCAGGCGGCAGGGCGATCAAAGTCTGATACAGATTACCGCCGCGATCTCTCCAGGATCCAGCGGCGGGCCGGTCCTGAACGGTCGGGGAGACGTCGTCGGGGTGGCTGTTGGCGGGATCATGGGCGGCGATGCTTTGAACTTTGCCATTCCAGTCTCCTTCCTGAAGTCTCTGATCACCAATCAGAAACCGCCGGTGCTACTCGGTGCGGTGACTCGGGAACCTGCCCGGAGTCGCACTGAGGATCCGCTGGAGGGAACCGCCGAATCGCGAGCTCGCCATCGCTCGAATGCGCCGAGCTTGAGGACAGAAGATGTCGCAACCTCAAGGATGGCGTCCATGATGCCGAGAAGAGGGTCGGTCACCGAGTTGCGCATTACAGCAGACGGCGCTTCAGGGTCGCCGAGAGAGTATCTGTTCAAACTGGATGAAGATACCCTATTCGAGTTCGGAGAGGACACGCGCGACGGGTTCGATCACAACAAGGATGGGATTGTTGATTCCTTGGGTCTAAGAGTCAAGAGGGGTGAGACACAGGTCTATCTGCAGTTTTCGACTGACAAGACCGGGCTTAACTTCTCGCCGGGAGTGTACGAGAGAGTCCGCCTCGACTCTGGAGATCGGCGTCCGCTGCCGATGCTGACGGTGTCCGGACCGATGATGGGTGATTGCCGCTCGGGTAGAAAGGCCAGCTTTCAGATTTATGACTCCCAGTTTGAGATAACGGATCGCTACATACGAGTGATCAGCTTCGGGGCGACCTTCGAGATCTTGTGCGCAGCGACGGGGAGAACGGTGTCCGGAACCATCTATCTCAACTATGTCCTTCCACGGTAAGCAGCAGGCAGTCGGCAGTCTGCCGACTGCCTGCTGCTTTACACCTTGAGCGTTCGAAGATCGTATACGCCTGCAAGCCGGTTTATGTCAGCCCGAAGGAACGCCCACTCTCTTTCAATCACCGGCCTCAGAACGTGCCTTCGAACTATGGCGTTCACGTCCTCAGCCTCGCTCATCACTCGTTCGACGTGATGGCGTGTCTCCAGCCAGCGATCGTGGCGACTGTATTCGGAGCGAAGTGCGTCCAACGCCTTTTCCAACTGTTTCACCTGTTCGTTGATATTGTCCTCGCGCCTCGTCCCGTCCAGGGCGCTCCTGTCGAGGCTCTTGTCAACAAAGTTCCTAAATGAGTCGCTCCTGTCCTCCACCCGCTTGATGATTCTCTCGACATCCGCATTCGTGTAGACGCGCCCGCGATAACGGCCTTGGCCATTTGCTTTGCCTGGCCCCGACATAATCACCAATAAGCACGAGATCGGTAACCCAATCAAAAAAGTCATTGAAAATCTTCTCATCATTTCTCTCCTCTCATCAATAAGCTTTGCGCTGCAAGAGGCAAGCGCAGCCAACCTTCGCAGTCGTCCGGCTTTTGGCACGCCGGGCCTGTTCGCTGTTTAAGACTCGATTCCCGCGTCGCCGGACTGTTTTTTCTTTTGGTCCCGGCAACTCAGGTAAGAGCTGCCGCAGCGCGCAGCAGAACCCCTGGAGGAATCTCCACAGCGGAACTGCTCTTCCTGTGGATGAAGTAGCGTGGTTAACAAAAGTGCTATTACAAGTGCGGGTGCGACACAGGTTGAACCCCGAGTAGACAGTGCCATTCCAATCTTCGCGCTTCTTCCGCACCGCTGCGCCGGCAATTTTCACTCGGCAGACCGAGAATCGCGTGGTAGTATGGCCGGAACCTGATCACATTTTTGTCGAGGTGAACGATGCGAAAGCGGATTCCATGGTTAGTCGGTAGAGGGATTGTAGCTGTCTTGGGTGTGGTCTTCTTTGTCGGGATAGCGGCTCACCCGGTGGCCGCTTCCGAGCCGTCCGCTGATAAGCCACTGCCCAAAACCGAGAGTGGCGCTTCTGAAGTGGCCCGGGCTCCTTCGGCACTCGAAGCCGATAACGTTCAGCGCACCGGTTCAATACCACCGAAGATCGATTACGTGCTTTACAACGACGCTCTGAGACTCCAGCCGGAACCGCCGATCTCGCGGGCTGAGTCTCTGGCGGTCAATGTGGCTGAAAGTGCGACAAGTTCGAAGGCGATGCCTGCGCCAGCCCCGGCACCCCGGGCCAGCACCGCGCCCATGACCCCCGGCGAGAAGTTTACAAGATATGCCAAGGGGACGTTTCTATCGCCTGGCGCATACGGGCAGTCGATCTTCGCAGGGCTGTTCAATGAGTTGCGCGACAAGAAGGACAAGCCCGATTTCGACACAGGAGATTTCTTTGGCGATGCTATGACGCGAGCCGCGCGGAGCTATGCTTTTCGAGCGACCTCCGGATTCCTGGAGAAATTCGCCCTGGCGTCTATATTGAGGCAAGATCCCAGATATCACCGCTCAGACAGGACTGGAGCGGGCGCCAAGCTCGCTTACGCCGTCAGCCGCCTGTTCGTCACCCAGGGCGATCGAAGCGGCGACCAGATCAATGCGTCTTTCTTGTTGGGAGCCGCAGGAGCGTCCGCCATAGCGAACGTGTGGGAGCGCGAAGAGAGAAGGGACTTCCGGCATTCGGCTACTCGATTTGGAGTACACCTGGGATTGACTGCGCTTTCAAACATATTCCGCGAGTTCGTAGGCGGGCAGTAGATGGTCAGCCGGCGCCGAACTGGTTGAGCATTCCGCGAGACCGAAGGTCGCGCTCGAGGGCGTGTCGAATGATCTGATAGTTGATCTCGCCCATTCTCCTGAGGTGATCCGGTCGAACAGTTGTACCTGCGAATGCCGTAGGGTGGAGACTGAACATCTTCAGCACCGTCTCGCGCAACGCCTGATCGACGGGTGTTCCTCGGCCCCCGCTGCAGCCGATACACCGCGGGGCACCCTCCGGTGTCAAGAACGCCAGTTCATTCTCGCCTATCGTTCCGTCACACGCGGAGCAGTTGGATGTGTCGGGATAGAATCCGACCAGCCGCAGCAGCCAGGATTCAAAGTAGCGGAGAATCTGGAGGAGACCGGGCTGCTCTTCCATCGCTTCGAGGGTGGCCGCGACCAGTCTGTAGAGGCGTTCATTCGGTTCCTGCTCGGGCAAGAACTCTGTTAGCAGCTCGGCCATGTAGGAGAACGCGCCGGCGGCTTCAACCTCACGCGCTGCCCGGTTGAAGTGGGACCGCACTATTTCACACGTCGAGACGCTCACCAGTTCGCGCCCTTCTTTCTGGAAGTAGGTGAGCGCGACCTCCGTGAATGGTTCGAGCGACGAGCCGAATCGGCTCTTTAATCTTCGCGCACCATAGGCAACACCACGCACTTTGCCCTGGTCCCGGGTGAAGAAGACGCAGATCTTGTCGGCCTCGGCTAACGAATAGGTACGCAGCGCGAACGCTTCGGTGGTGTGCAATGGCATTTCTGAATCTCGAGTCCACGAGATTATATCAGAGGTGTCAGGTTTCAGGTGTCAGGTGTCAGTGTCCATCAGCTCAGCGTGTTCCTCGTACCTGACACCTGGCACCTGACACCTGGCTCCTGACACCTGGCTCCTGACACCTGGCACCTGGGCCTGCCCCCTGACACCTGACGCATGCTATATTGCTCCGTGAAAGGAAACTCATCATGAAGGGAAAGGTCAGGTCATCGGCGTTCCTTGCTCTCCTCTGCTCAGCGTCTCTCTCGGCATATCAAGAGTCCGGCCGCGAGCGGTTGGACAAAATCGAGGCGGCGCTCAAGCCGGATGTGCCCAAAATACTCTGCGTGAATGAAAAGTTCGCCACCGCAGGGCAGCCGGCGGACGCTGCCTTTGGAAAGCTCGCCGCAAACGGCTTCCGCTCGGTGCTCAACCTTCGCACAGGTTCTGAAGGCGTTGACCTCGACCGCGAGCGCAGCCTGGTCGAAGCCGCGGGCATGCGCTATGTGAACATACCGGTAGTATCAAGCGCGCCGAAGCCGGAACAGGTGGACGCGTTCATTAAGGCTGTTAACGATGCGGCCAATCAACCTATGCTGATCCACTGCGGCAGCGCAAATCGGGTGGGCGCTTTCTGGATGATCTATCGGGCAGTCGAGCAGAGCTGGCCGGAAGATAAGGCGCTTGAAGAGGCAACGCGAATAGGCCTCACCAGCCCGACGCTCAAGAGCTTTGCGCACGAGCAGATCGTTGGTCGCAAGAAATAGTTTCTACTCGAACTGGCTGGCCTGAGTGAGGCTGAGCGCATCCGTGACTTTGGTAGCTTGATGCGGGAGTGAGATGGCAGAGAAGGTTGCAATGGAAACGTTGGGTCATGACCTGGGTGCCAAAGCGAGAGAGCTGGCGCGGCTGATCGTCAGCTACAGATCGGCAATCGTGGCCTTTTCGGGCGGTGTGGACAGCGCTTACCTTGCCTACGTTGCTCACAGGGAATTGGGCGATCGGGCGCTCGCGGTGACCGGAGACAGCGCCTCGTACCCAACCTTCCAGCGCCAGTTGGCCGAACAGCTCACTTCGCAGTTCGGGATACGACACCGAATAGTCTTTACCGGGGAATTCGAAGACCCGAATTACACGAGCAATCCACCGAACCGATGCTATTACTGCAAGTCCGAGCTCTACACCAGGCTGCGCGAGCTCGCCCTGGAGGGCGGCTTCGATTCCATCTGCGACGGCACCAATGCCGACGATGTTGGCGATTACCGTCCGGGAAGGCAAGCCGCTTTCGAGATGGGTGTAAGGTCGCCACTGCTGGAATGCGGCATGACCAAGGCCGACATAAGAGATCTCGCACATCAGGCGGGGCTTCCCGTCTGGAACGAACCCGCATCGGCATGTCTCTCCTCCCGAGTGCCTTATGGCGAGGTGGTGACGATAGGAAAACTTTCAATGGTGGACAGAGCAGAAGTGGCGCTAAAGCAGCTCGGGTTTCGACAGGTGAGAGTCCGACACCATGGCGACATTGCCAGGATCGAGGTCGCCGAAGATGAAATGGCGCGGGCGCTTCATCCGGAGATGGCGCGACGGATGTCGTCAGCTCTCAAGAGCCTGGGATTCAAGTACGTCACGCTGGATCTGGAGGGTTACCGTACGGGCTCTCTCAACGAAGCGCTGTCCCGGGCAAAGCCCCGCGCCTAGGCTCTACTGAATTTGCGCTTCGCGTCGGGTTCAACCTCGCCCGGTGGGATCTCTTCGAGTTTGCGCGGGGATGCTTCCTGGCTCATCTTTATTGCGCCATTGAAAACCGCGCCCTCTTCCACTATCAGGACCGGAGTGATCACATCGCCGTGGACCTTACCAGTCTTGCGTATTTCAACTCTATGCTTGCCCATTAGGTCGCCATAGAGTGAGCCGTGAATAACGCAGATGCCCACGTCGATCTGAGCCTCCAGTTCACCCGTTTCGCCGATCACCAGCGTGCCGCCGGGAGAACTGATCTTGCCGACAACATTTCCTTCGACTTGCAGCTGATCGGCGAAGTTGATATCGCCAGATACTTTGATTCCCTGACCAATCAGACCATAGTCGGGACTCTTTCGATCGTTCTTGACCAGATTCATGGTTTCTCTCCGTTGCCTGACTTCTTTGTCTTTCCATCTCCACGTCATGTGTTGTCGTCTCGCTTCCGCGTGGTGGGGAATCGCACATCTGGAAAGTTGCGGGCCGTGTTATCTCAAATTCGACCCGTGCTCATGTCGTTTTGAATCAGCGGGGCAGCCAGCGTTATAACTGTCACGCATTGGAAAGTCAAGAGAGTGGGCCGCGCGACGTGAGGCGAAGGGCGACTTGATAAGCAAGAGGGTTAGAACGTAAGCTCCTGAGCGGTGATCAAAGCGTTGCCCCTCACTCTCAACTGCCCGCGTTGCGGGTCGGCGGATCTGGTCTACAGTTGCGAGCCGGAGTGCTGCTTCAACCATGTCTGCGGCGATTGCCTCGGCAGCTTTCAACTCCAGACCAGTGATCTCGGGAACACCCTGGCCGACTTCTCGTTCCAGCGTCAGCAGAGAGACTGCCTCGCTCCTACAGTTGCGTGCGCCAGGTGCAAAGGTTTGAATGTGGCGATGATCGCGGGGGAAGGTGGGACCGAAACGAATCTGGTCTGCGTTGATTGCAAGGCGCTTCTTGAAATCGAGTTCGGCCTCTGAACGAACGAGGGGGCAGGAGCGCTTTGCCCCCTGCCCCCGCCCGTTGACCTTTTTGTCAATCAGCCAATCTTCACTTGAATCTGCTTGGGTTTTGCTTCTTCCTTCTTTGGAAGAGTCAGCCGCAACACCCCATCCCGGAACTCTGCTTTGATCGCCTCGATGTTAACGTTCGGAGGCAGGGTGAACGAGCGATAGAACTGACCATAGGAGCGCTCGACTCTCTGATAGCCGTCGCGCTTCTCCTCGTGTTCGAACTTTCGCTCGCCGCTGATCGACAGCACGTTATTGTCGAGGTTCACCTTGACGTCTTCGCTGGTGATCTCGGGCAGTTCGCATTTGATGAGAAATCCATTCTCATCCTCATAGACGTCCACCGGCGGCGTCCAGGTGCTGAGAGCCGGCGCAGTCCCGCTGTTCGACGTTCCTACTGTGTCCTCGAACAGCCTGTTGATACCGCGTTGGAGGTCGAACAACTCCCGAAGCGGATCCGACCCTGTGAACGCACGAAAACTTCGTATTGGCGCTATCTGAGTACCTGTCCTTGCCATCTTCATTTCCCTCCTAAAGATCCTAAGTAATGAGAGTGAGATCAACGCTCAGAACAGCAGCTGATCTCAACTCCGATTTCTGTATGACAGAGACATGATAAAATCTGAGTGCTAAGCTGTCAAGTAGGATCTTTAGAGAAGGAGGATCAGATAGGAAAGACATTGGGGAAATGGTTCTAAAAGGGGAATTTAAAGGAGATACGGAGTCGTCAGACGGACATTAGTCTCTGATGAGCGAGCCGATCAGCGAACCGATATGGGGAATCTTCTCGTGGCTGCAGTATTCAGATAATCCGTCAATTACTTTCATTGTGATCTTCGGGTCGTAGTAGTTCGCCGTTCCGACCTGAATCGCGGTGGCGCCGGCGATGATGAACTCGAGTGCGTCCATTGCCGAGCCGATCCCTCCAATTCCGATTAACGGCAACTTTACGGCCCTCGCCACTTCATGCACCATTCGAACTGCGATAGGGCGAATCGCCGGCCCTGACAGCCCGCCGGTTCCGTAGTTCAGTCGGGGCCGCCTTGTGTTCACATCGATCGACATGCCTACAAGCGTATTGATCAACGATAGGCAATCCGCCCCGGCGCCCGCTATCGCAATCGCCAGCTCGGAGACGTCGGTCACGTTCGGGGAGAGCTTCACGATAAGCGGTCTTGAAGAAGCTCGTTTCGCTTTCTCGGTCAGTCGCGCCGCTGCCGCCGGAGAATTGCCGATCACTATCCCCCCCTCCTTGACGTTCGGACAGGAGATGTTCAACTCGTATGCGTCGATGCCCTGGCCGTCGTTGAGGATCGTAATGGCTTCAATGTAGTCCTCATCCGAATATCCAAAGACATTCGCGATTACACGCGTGTCGTACTGGCGCAACAGCGGTAGCTTCTCTTCAACGAACGCGCGCGCGCCGATGTTCTGAAGACCAATTGCGTTGAGCATCCCGCCATGAGTCTCGACGATCCGCGGGGGAGGGTTCCCCGGCAAAGGCTTTGCCGAAAGGCCCTTGGTCGAAAAGCCTCCCAGCCGATTGAGGTCCACCAGCTCGGCGAACTCGAGACCATATCCGAATGTTCCTGAGGCTCCGATCACCGGATTCTTGAAGCTAACCCCGGCGATTTCCACCGCCAGTGCCGGATCGTGATTATTCATCTCTTCCTCGTACCAACCGGTTGTTCCCGGTGGCTGAGCTCGTTTCCCGCGCGAGATCTCCGATGTCAACGTCGACGGTAAGGGAGCGGTGATCGGAGAAGTGCGACCAGTTGGCCCGACACTTGGACAGTCTTATGCTCCTGCCGACCCACAGGTGGTCTATCGTCAAAATCGGCAGTGGCATAGGCCAGGTTGCAGAGAGTCCGCTCCCACTGTCTTCAAATGAGTGAATCAGCTCTCGGCGGAAAGAATCAAAGTAGATTGACTCAATCGGGGTGTTGAAGTCGCCCATAACGATCAGGTTGTCCTGCAGGTGGGCATCAACCACTCTGGTTAATGCAGCGAACGCCGGGCGTCGGGACTGAAACGGGTTCGGATCGATGTCGACCAGAATTGTTGTGAAGGTGTTTCCGTTCAGATTTGTGATCAGCACATTGTATCTTCCGCCGGGGCCCAACTCCCCCGTTTCTACGCAATCGGATTCTCCCGTAGTAATGAAAAGCATGTCGCCTTCAAGCACGCAGATTTGGTGGTCCGGAAAACCCCTCCTCCAGGTTGCTTCAGTGCCCTTCTTCTCTACCCCCGCCTCGACTATTCCAATTACGTTCGGACTGAACTGTGCTGCGTGGGTCACCATACCCTGTACTCCCAACGAGCCGCGGGCGGCATTCCAAAAGAACAGCCGGGCGTTGCTGGGAAGATCGAGGTGGCTATCGCCGTGGTAGTTCGCGCAGCCCCACACGAGAAGAGATCCTGCTGCAACGAGCAAGAATGAAATGGATCGCTTGAGACTCTTTCGTTCGAACCATGAGAGGCCAATGAGGAAAGCGATGGCCGACAGAACGGGTAACGGAGTTGCGTAGTAGAGGGTCGAGAGGCCACTGATGTGATCCCGCACGGTCAGCCGAACGAGGAGGCTGAGCGCGAAGATGAAGACTAGCGGAATTCTCAAAAGGTACAACATCCTACCTCGTACCGGCCGGCCGCCGCCTCAGTGTGCCATCGCATTCACTTCCCACTTTATGATCTCGGCCGGGAAGACCGATCCGTCCGTGCAGACTCGCCGATATGAGCCGTAGCCGTCAGGCCCTTCGTGTTTAACGGCCACGACGCAACCCACGCAGACGCCGAACCCGCATCCCATTGGAGCTTCGAGCGAGGCGAGACAGCGGACTGAATACTGTGCGGCGATCTCAGCGACCCGCCGCATCATGACCCAGGGTCCGCAGGTGTAAATCGTCGCGCCCTCGCCGCCGCCTTCTCGAAGGTGGCGCTCAAGCGGGGCGGTTACGAAGCCGCACTCGCCCAGACTTCCATCATCGGTAGTGAGCGTCAGCGGAAGAGCCAGCTCTCTGAGATCATCAAGCCCGCATCCCCAGGCGACGCGCTCCGTCGCCGCTCCGAAAAAAATCTGAGTCTCATTTCCTCGCCTTGCTAGCTCGTCACAAAGCATCAGCACGGATGCCGACCCGATCCCTCCGGCCACCACAATTGCGCGAGGCTCTTCCTTATCATGGTTCTCCGGAAACGCAGGGTGGACTAGAGACGAATCCAGCCAACCGTTTCCCAGCGGCACGAGCGCATCTACCCGTCCTTCCGATTCGATTTGGGAAAGCGCCTCAGTGCCCCGCCCCAGAACCTGGTAGAGGAAGCTCAACTGTCCTGGCCCTTCAGCGCGGTAAATGGCGAGGGCTCTTCTGAGGAGAGGCTCGTGGCAGGAATGAGCTTTGAGCATGGCGAATTGGCCGGCGCGGACTGGAAAGTCCTGCTCGAAGCTCAGTGTAAGAAGTCTGTAACCGGATACGATTTCACGGTTTCTTTCGACTCTCGCTGTGGTTTCGATCATCTGAGTTTTGCTGGTCACCGGGGCTGGCTGCTCACCAATGGGCGTTCCCTTTTTTCGGTTACTCGGTAGAGAGTGTCAGTCTACCATCCCGCTTGCAATGCTCGCTAGCGAGCAATATGCTCTGCCACCAAAGGAGCCTAACAAACGATGATGACCTCCGAGGAAATGGCCAGTCGCGTTGAGCAGTTCGCGAAGTCAGGCGTGTCGCGCGACGATGTATTGAAGTTTGCGGTTGGCACGCTGAAAGAGGAACGCCCACACTACAACTGGGTCGGCATCTATCTGCTGGAAGGCGACACTCTTGTTTTGCACAACTACGAGGGCAAGGCCACCGAGCACACTCACATCCCGATAGGTGTGGGGGTGTGCGGCACCGCGGTTGCGGAACGAGCTAATCAAATCGTCGGCGACGTGACGGCCCTCGACAACTATCTCGCCTGCAGCCTCGAGACTCGCGCGGAGATCGTGGTGTTGATTCGGCGGGGAGAACAGATATTCGGCCAGATCGACATAGACAGCGATATCCCCAACGTCTTTACTCCCGCCGACGAAGCCTTGCTCAACAGAATTGCAGGTCTATTGGCGGACATGTTTCGCCCTGTCTGAAATAGGGGTCCGCTCCTATGCGATCTTCTATGCGTCACCCGAGAGTCTTTGCGCTCTTACCCTTTATCATCATATATGCGGTGACCGAGCTCAGGAGCGCCAGCGCGGCCGCACTCCCCATCACGAGGCGAAAGCCGAAAATGAAAGATTGACTAATTTCTTCTTTCAGCGCCGCCCGTTGCTCATCGTTGATACCGGCAGGAACTTCCGCTGCAGCCAACCGGATGCGTTGTTCGTCAAGAGCCTGTCGCGCTTCGAGCGCCAGGTCCAACTTTGACACGCGGCGGTCAAGCTCGTGGTTGTAGCCGTGCAATATCAGGATGCCGAAGATGGCCACGCCCAGTAATCCGGCGGTGCGTGAGACGGCGTTGTTGATTCCGGAAGCTGCCCCCGCCCGATTCCCACTCGCTGAAGTCATCACCGTTGTCGTTAGTGGAGCCACGCTTGTCGCCATGCCCAGACCCAGCAGCACGACCGCAGGGAAAAACGTTGTCCAGTAACTGCCGCCAGCGCCCGGAATGGTGAATAAACCAAATCCCAGAGCCGCTATCACAGGACCGATCACCAGTGGTAACTTCCCGCCGCGCTTTTTCACCAGTCCGCCTGCCCATCGCGACAACACGAACATGATCAGAATGAAAGGGAGCAGAGCCGCGCCTGCTGCTGTGGGTGAATAGTCCTGCACCTGGATCAGGTTCAACGGGACAAAGAACAATGATCCGCCCAGTGCCGCGTACAGAAAAAACGTCAGCAGATTGGCGCCCGCAAAATCGCGCGAGTGAAAAAGCGAGAGCGGCAGTATTGGATTGCGGGAGCGCGCTTCGACAGCGATGAACACCGCCAGCAGTAACAAGCCACCGCCGAGCGCAGCGAGTA
>DASYSA010000179.1:0-3728 GCA_036003885.1 Blastocatellia bacterium
GCAAAGTACTGCAGGTTCTTGCCCGACTGGTGGCTTAACGTCGCCTGCATGGAGTGGTAGCTGGACGTTCCAGTGAATTGATAGAAGCCGATCGTGTTGTATGCCTGGAACGGCCTGAACTGCTTGAGCACGGAGCCATCGAGTGCCGCGCGATTCACTGGAATGGCGAGATTCGATGGGTTTGCGCTGCCAGCGGCCAGGGTCCCACTTAGCAGTCGCCCTAACGGTATGATGTTCATCGACCTTTGCTGCGGCAGGTGTCTTCCCTGCGTGCCCACATAAGCGACCGCGAGGATGTTGTTTCCCGGCAGCCTCTTCTCAATAGTAAGGCTCATATTCGCAACTCTGGGAAGGTCGTTGGAATTGATATCCCGTGAGCTGACGTTAACGTTGGAAATTGTGGAGAAGGGATCGACATTTTTCAGATCACTGAAAGTGAGACCGTTCGCCGACGCCCAGGGAGTATCAATAGTCGCGCTGTACATATTGGGCATCTGGCCGCTGGAGTAGTAGTCGTAGTTTCCCTGGACGCGGTTATAGAAAAGGCCCGCGCCGGCTCGGACAACCCAGTTGCCCTTGCCGCCAATATCCCAGGCAGCATTCAATCGCGGCATCCAAGCAATGCCTGGATTCGGCAGAATTCCTTTGGGAATTTCACCTCTGGAGGCCAACTTAAATCCGTTTGGCCTGGTCTTGTCTCCGTTTATGAAAATACCCTGGGCTGGATTGTAAGCCCTCGGATCAAACAATACGCCAAGACCCTTCCGCTCGAAATTCTGTGGCAGATAGGCGAGTCGCAATCCGGCCTCGAAGGTAATATTCGGACGCACCTTCCAACTGTCCTGGGCGTAAAACTCGTAGTTGTAGTAACGGAAGTGATCAATTGGGCGGTCTGTCGCCTGCGTGAATTCAATAGGTCGACCTACAAACAAGTCACCGTAGTTGTTGCCCGTGCCGTTCGACTGACCCCATTGGGCCAACACTATGTCAGTGTCGTGGTTGGACTGCTGAATTTTGTTAGCCTGCTCGACGAAGGCTCCAAACTTGAGCGTGTGTGTGTTGTAAACTTTTGACAGGTTATCGGTAACCGAGATGCTGTCATACGGGGAATAGATCGGGTATCCGTAAGCAGTAAACAGTTCGCGTGACCAACTATCAATGATGCTTACCGGAACATAAGGATTGCTGCCGGGGAAGAATCCGACCTTCTGCGTCAACCCCAAACCTTTATAGCTAACCTTATCGGGATCAGCAAAGTTGTAATAGAGGTTCAGCTTGCTGGCGCTAAACAGAACCTCGTTGGTCATCGAAGGGTTAATAACATTGGTGAGATTGGTAACTATAGACCGTCCCAGGTTATAGCTCGTCAGTTTTCCCGGAACCTCGTAATTCGACGAATCCCACCACAAGCCACGCGGGAACCCCTGCTGCTCGTATTCGCGGGCCAGACGAACAAAGAGTTTCGTCTTTTCAGTGATGGTGTAGTCAAGACGCAATGTTTCCTGGTTTCTGTCGTTCGGTCTGAGGACGCTGTAAACGTAATTGTGTCCCTTTGAATCGCTGAAGTTCGGCAGCGGATAAAGATTGAGAAGCGCTTTGCCGAGCGGGTCAGCACAAGGCACTAGGCTGTTGGTCGCTCCACCTGCGCCAACACCATTAACGGTGCAGCCGACCGGAACGTGGACATTGTCTCCGGTGAAGTCTCCCGCCCTTTCTTTTAAGGTGGGGACCACATTCAACGACGAGCCTTCGTCCACGCGCTGAAAGTAATACTCATAGCCGAAGAAGAAAAATAGCTTGTCTCGCTTTCGGTTGAATTTGGTCCCGGGAAGCAGAACGGGCCCGCCGACGTTTCCGCCAGGATAGTTGTACTTGCTCAACGGTCGGTTGACGCCGTTGATGCTGTTTGAGCGATCGTTTGCTTGAAAATGATAGTCGCGGAAGTAATCGTAAAGCGTGCCGTGAAATTGGTTGCTGCCGCCTTTCGTAGTAGCGCTTATCTGAACGGCGCTGTTGCCGTGTTCTGCCGCGTAATTACTGGTCTGGACTCTCACCTCCTGGATCATGTCCGGGTTTGCGGTTATGGCGCTTCCGTTATTCGCGCCGATGTCGATCATTCGCGAGCCGTCGATGGTAACGTTGTTTTCTTCGCCTCGCAAACCATTCACGTGATACCCGGCACTGTTGTTTGCGCCGCTGAGGAACCCAGTTTGCTCAAGAGCGGTGTCGTCGGGAGCAACCACGCCGGGTAGAATGCGCAACAACTCGACAGCGCTACGGCTGACGATTGACAGGTTGTCGATTCGTTTTGCGGTGATTGTTTCCTCTCTGGATCCTGTCTCAGTCTGAAGTTGATCTGCCGTCGCAGTGACTGTAACAGTTTCGGTCGGCTGCCCTATCTCCATGGCGACGTCGAAACCACGAGTGCTGCTGGTCTCCACAGCAAGTCCAGACTCTAGTTTTGTCTTAAAGCCCCGAGCTTCCACCCTTAGCGTGTAATTAGATGGTGACACGGCCGTAAAAACATACACTCCCTCGTCGTTGGTGGTTGTCTTGCGCTCATCTTTGGTGCGCTCATTAATCAATGTAACCGCAGCACTGGGAACGACAGCGCCTTGCGGATCTCTGACGGTCCCACGCAGCGTCGCGCGACCGGTGACTTGAGCGAATGCCGACGGCGCACCGGTCAGGAACACCAGGAAGACCAGGAGAGCCAGGAACAGCGTAGAATGAATATGTCGTTGCGGATTGTTACTCTCGAACATCATTTTAGCCTCCCGCGAAGACGCGCAGACGCGCGATTAGAAAACCGGACCACCCAGGACTCGCTCGCTTACGCTCGGCGAATCTCAGGCGGTAAGAACCTTACGGACAAAGACCAAAGACTTTGAGATTAATCCTATTTGTCGAATTTGGAGCTTGCAGGCTATTTAGCCCCAGCACCACAGACTTCAATAACAGTTGTTGTAGAAACTAACTAAGCCCTGCGGCTAGTGATAGACCCGAATTTGAGTATAAGCTGCTTTGTTGCACGACCTGACAAAAGCCTTGATACTACCGGAGCGACTTCTTTGTCAAGAGTTTTTTCCACAATAAATCAGATTCTCGGTTTTTACCTTACGCGAATGCTAAGAAAGTACAGACCGGTTTTCGACGACGCAATGGAGATGCCGCAACAGAGATGGCAAATCGCAAATTCCGATGTTAACGGTAACGGCCTCGGAAATTCGTTATTCGCGCTGATCAGCTGCTCAGCGCAAAGAGGGGTCGCCATTGGAAATTTTGGGAAGCGATCCGAATTCCTGAATACTATGCCGGCAAAACAGACGAGAACTTGCCCGCGAGCACCAGGCTCAGGGCGCCCATCAAACGCGTATTGTGTCCGAGCGTTGATGCGATTAAGCGGGCAGATGGCAGACCGCGGCAGATACTGCTCTGGGCCACAGCATTTGTTAACTCATCGGCAATCACGGGCCAGGCGCGCGAGATTTGTCCGCCGACGATCACGGCTTCGGGACTCAAGCCCTTCAGCAGATTTGAAATTCCAAGGCCGAGATAATGAGCAGTTTCGACTAGCGCAGCTTTCGCCACATCATCTCCACCCAGGGCTCGATCGATCAATTGACCGAACGTGATGGCCGTAGCTCTTGATCCTGAATACATGTTTGCATAACGCGCCAGCGCAGCGCGTTCTGAAGCAAAAGCTTCCCAGCATTCATAACTGCCCG
>DASYSA010000180.1:0-5735 GCA_036003885.1 Blastocatellia bacterium
TTCCGAGAACCCTTCGCGAGCGAGGTTGACGGTAGCCCTCGCAGTCGCAGGAGACTGGAAAGCGCGGCTGCAAGCAGACCGGCGCGGCATGGTTCTCGAGAGCAATGATGGAAGGCAGGTGCTGAGCTACGACGGGCTGCACGCGTACGACGCCAGAGGGCTGGAGATGCCGTCAGAGCTTGTGCTTCTGGATAAACATGTGCGGCTCGAGGTAGATGACGCCGAAGCGGTATATCCCCTAACGATAGACCCGGTATTTACCCAAGTGACTGAGCTCACCTCCACGGACGGTTCGGCGATGGACATGTTCGGCAATTCCGTAGCGGTAAGCGGCGATACCGCCGTCGTCGGCGCGGTCCATCACGCCGTGGGAGCGAACCAGGGTCAGGGCTCGGTATATGTTTTCGCGCGCAATCAAGGAGGGGCGGACAACTGGGGTGAGGTCAAACAACTCACCGCTTCTGACGGCGGCGCAGGTGACGAATTCGGGAGCTCGGTAGCGATCAGTGGCGACACTATCATCGTCGGCGCGCCAGACGACAAGGTTGGACCGAACTCCTTTCAAGGTTCAGCCTATGTGTTCTATCGCAATCAAGGCGGAGCCGACAACTGGGGCGAGGTAAAACATCTGACCGCTTCGGACGGCGGGGTGCTTGACTTCTTCGGCAACTCGGCGGCAGTCAGCGGCGATACCATTGTCGTCGGAGCGGACGGCGATAAGGTTGGACCGAACTTTGATCAAGGCTCAGCCTATGTCTTCGACCGCAATCAGGGAGGACCCGATAACTGGGGTGAAGTCAAGAAGCTCACCGCCTCAGATGGCACAACAAGCGACCTGTTCGCCTATTCGCTAGCCATCAGCGGCGACGACATCGTCGTAGGAGCGGTCGCTGACACAATCGGGGCGAACACGAGTCAAGGCTCAGCGTATGTGTTCGGGCGTAACCAGGGCGGGTCGGAGACCTGGGGCGAGGTCAAGAAGCTCATCGCGTCAGACGGCGCCCTGGGCGACTCCTTCGGACGATCAGTCGGCATCAGCGGCGACACTGTCGTTGTAGGCGCGGACTTTGACGATGTTGGCGCAAACAACGACCAGGGCTCCGCGTATGTATTCGAGCGTAACCAGGGAGGAGTCAGTAACTGGGGGGAGGTCAAACATCTCATCGCCTCGGTCAGCACTGATAGTGATTTTTTCGGCGCCTCGGTCGCCATCAGCCTCGACACGATCATAGTTGGAGCGCCCGGCAACGATGATCCGACTCTCAATCAAGGCGCCGCGTACGCGTTCCAACGGGATCAGGGAGGCGCGGGCAACTGGGGCCAGGTGACTAAGATCACAGCTTCAACAGGGGCGACCGACGACTTACTTGGCAAATCGGCGGCAATCGACAGCGACACTATAATCGTAGGAACAGCCGCGACGGTTGGAGCGAATGACAATCAAGGTTCCGCCTATATCTTCGGCTGTAACTGCACGCCGCCTCCGCCGCCGAACAACCCGCCACAGATCAGTCCGGCAACGATCTCTCGCCAGCAGGACAGTCCCTCTGCCGTGCAAACGATCGCAACAGTCAGCGATGACCTCACTCCTGCTGGGAGTCTGGTTGTAACTGTCACTTCTGTTCCTGCGGGCATCTCCATCTCCTCGATCACCAACACCAACGGCACAATCACCGCGTCTATCGCCGTCGCCTGCTCGGCGACTCTGGGTGCGAACCTGGTCGGGCTGAAAGTCACAGACTCAGGCAATGCAACCGCGACGGGCAACCTCACAATCAACGTCACTGCCGAAACCACGCCGCCGACGATCACGTGCCCGGCTAATGCCACTGTCGTTGCGGCTCACCCGGGCGATCTCACAGTGATGGTCAATTACGTCATGCCTGTGGCCACGGACAACTGCTCAGTGCCCACCGTCGTCTGCAATCCTCCTTCGGGATCGGCTTTCCCGATTGGCGCTACGACTGTGACTTGCACGGCCACCGACGCCTCGAACAACACCGCCACCTGCAGTTTCACGGTCACGGTCTTTGATGTATGTTTGCAGGATGATTCCAGTCCGGGCCGGGTTTTGCTGTTCAATTCCTTGACGGGCGATTACGTGTTCTGTTGCAACGGCCAGAAATTCACCGGCAAAGGGTCAGTGATCAGGAAAGGTAGTATATTCACGCTGACGCACTACCCCGCCGACCGCAGGGTCACGGCATCGGTTGATTCGAGCCAGAACAAAGGATCAGCGTCGCTGCAAGCCCCGCCGGGCAGCACGCTGTGCACGATCACCGACAGAGACATTCGCAATAACACTTGCGCCTGTGCCCCCTGAACCGGGCGTAGCCCCAACGCTACAAAGGGCGGCCCGTACGAAGGCCGCCTTTTGTAGTCTTTCATTTGCCGTTTGGCTCCACTCAGCACCTGGCCGCTGACCACTGAGTTCCTACTTGCGTAAGCGGCGACGCCAACCGCCATCAGAGGTATCTTCGTCGCGTGGTCAGCGAAGGAAAGACTGACGCGGGCCACCGAAGGATGACATAGCTCAAAGAGGAGAAAATGACATGAAACGCATAGTTTTAGTGACGCTGGCCTTGCTGGTAACGAGCCCGTTTGTTATGAGCGCCCAGCCCAAAGGGAAACAGAGCCCGCAGAGTTTCGCTTCATTCTGGCTCAAGTTCAAAGCCGCTGTAGCCACCGGCGACAAAGAGGCCGTGTCCTCGATGACAGATCTCCCCTTTCTATACGAAGGCGAAGAACTTAATAAGCCCGGGTTCATCAAAGCATTCGGCACGATCTTTGATAGGCGGGTGCAGAAGTGCTTTCCAGGGGCGAAACCGGTCAAAGACGGAGACTATTTCGCGATCTCTTGCGGCGAGGCGATATTCATGTTCAAGAGGGTTAACGGCGAGTATAGATTCGTCGAAATCGGCGTCAATGACTGATCGGAGCGGGCCCAACCGACATCTCCGAAACCATCGCGCTCAGTGGCCATTAGACCAGACAGTTTTGCCCATGAGGCCATTGAGCACTCGGCCGACTGACCACCGATCACCATCTTTACTACTTGCGTAAGCGGTGACGCCGATGCCCATTCGAAGTATCTTTGCCGCGTGGTCAGCGAGGTGAAGACCGAAGCGGCCCACAAGTTTGAGTTTAAGCAGACAGAGGAAAGAGATCATGAAAACCAAAAGCATATTCGCAAAGTTAACGTCACTGGCGCTGCTGGTGGCAACACTGACAATCTACGCCGCGAGCCGCACCGGAGCGGCAGCGGCTAGCCGCGCGTCTTCACCTGCGGTTCAGACGGAAGCGCCGGAGGCTGTCACCTTCTCATGCGGCGCGACAGGCATCGGACGAGGGCAGACCGCAAGCATCATCGCAGTTCTAATCGGACTGCTCGACACCGAACGCTCTGTCGAGGTGGAGTTCATGTTTCACGACCGAGATGGCAATCTGCTGGCAAGTTCCAGACAGACTCTGCTCCCCGGCCACGCGGCATCGTTCGATACCCATGGGATAATTGGAGTCCTCAGACAAGAGCGAACCGAGATCGTCGCGTCCCTGAGGGTCCTTGTTAGTCCGAACGACCCGAACGTGAATCTCATCATTCCAAAGCTTGAGGTGTTCGACAACGCGACCGGTAAGACGCAGATTGCGCTCTATTGCCGTAAGGCAGGAGGAGATGCTCAGTGAGAATCCACCATCTTGTGCCGGGCGAGCGCAGGTTTACAGCCTCGCCCGGAGCATGTTGTCGCGCTCTCAGTCGTAGCCGGAAAGCGGGGTGCAGAAAACTGCCCGAGAAGGAAAGACTGGTGGGTCTCAATCCTGAATTGAAGAGCGCGCCCACCGGCCATCAAGTGTGTGAAGCAGATGAAACAACGGAGAGAGCAAGGCAGTAATCGTTAATCTTTCACAGCAATCAATCATCAACTTGCGAGATGGACCGCATATGCGAAAGGTCGTGCCCTTCGCGCGAGGATAACTTTGACTTCAAAAGGAGAAGCGACAATGAGAGACAAAATCAGATTCACGCTTAGCGCGCTAACCTGGGCGGTGGTGTTGCTTGCCGCTTATACATTGGCGGCGCAGGCCCAGACCAGTGCGGGACATGACCAACGAGCCGCGAAGAAAGGCGGCGCCGTTCAACCCGCGGGAGTGAGCCTGTCCGCGGACGGAACTGGCACTGCGGGCCATCTATCCAAATGGACCGGAAGCACGACGCTTGGCGATTCCGCAATTACTGAGAGCAAGGCCGGCCAGGTTGGCATCGGCACCAGCTCACCGACGTCGAAGCTGACCGTGCAAGGGGTGATTGAAACGACCTCCGGCGGTTTCAAATTCCCAGATGGCACGATTCAGACAACCGCAGCATCAGGAGGCAGTGTTGCCGTACCGCTTCTTCTGAGTGGTGATACCGCAGGGCCGATTCTCAGCGCTACCAACCTGTTCGGCGTCGGCGCGGAAATAGAGGGCGGCCTTGGAGGAAGCACCGGAGTGGTGGCCACCGGCGGGCTCAACCTCCTAAACACCGGCGGCACGGGGATAACTGCAGCCGGCGGTGGCGCTCTTGGTTCAGGAAGCAATGGCGGCATCGGATTGATGGCAACGGGAGGCACCTCAGAACTGCAAAAAGGCGGTATCGCGATATTCGCCATCCGTGGACAAAGGAAGGACGCCAACCAGGCGTTTAACGGATTGGCGGGGCTTTTTGCCGGAGATGTTCAGATTACAGGCAATCTCTCCAAGGGCGGGGGCTCATTCAAGATAGACCACCCGCTCGATCCAGCGAACAAATATCTCTACCACTCATTCGTTGAATCGCCTGACATGATGAACATCTACAACGGCAACGTGAAGCTCGACTCCAACGGCGAGGCAGTTGTGGAGTTGGCCGAATGGTTCGGCGCGCTAAACCGAGATTTCCGCTACACGCTGACGGCTGTCGGCGCCCCGGGACCAAACCTCTATGTCGCGGAGGAAGTTTCCAACAATCATTTCAGGATTGCGGGTGGCGCACCCGGCGCCAAAGTCTCCTGGACAGTGACAGGAATTCGGCAAGACGCCTGGGCTAATGCTCATCGCATAGCCGTCGAAGAAGACAAGTCTGAAAGCGAGCGCGGCCATTACCTCTATCCCGAGCTTTTCAATCAGCCCGAAGAGAAAGGCATAGAGTGGGCGCATCATCCTGAGGTTATGCAGCGGATGAAGCAACAGGGAGACCAGATGAAGCAAAGGAAACAGAGCATCAATCAATAGCAGGCCTGGAATGTGGGTGTGAACAAGTGGTGCTACCAACTTGAAGACGAAGGAGGCACGACAATGAGAGAGAAAAAATCTACACTCAGCGCGCTGATCTGGGCGACGGTGCTGGTTGCGCCCTTGGTAGTCGCGGCGAACTCCCAGACCAGCGCAACCGGCGGCCACGAACGCACGACGATAGGGAGCGGTGAACGAGTTTCTGATTTTCAAACCAAAGCTGAGAGCGAAATGAAAACCATGAGCACATTCCCAACGCTGAGCGAGGAGACCACATCATGACAACCGGACAGAAGGAGTTAGTAAAAGCCAGCTTCGAGCGGCTGATTCCAGTAGCCGACACCGCCGTTGCATTGTTCTACACGCGGCTATTCAAGCTTGACCCGGAGTTGAGCTTGCTTTTCAAAACCAATATGGTTGACCAGGGTCGCAAGCTGATCCAGATGATTGCAATGGTGGTGAGAGGGCTGGACAGATTGAGCGAACTC
>DASYSA010000181.1:0-6554 GCA_036003885.1 Blastocatellia bacterium
AATACCCGAACCTAACACAGCTTTCAATGCTGATTCAACGGAGCTAGAATTCAGGGGCGAACTTACCTGGCAGCCGGCCTCAGTGCAGAGGAGAGGGGGGGCAACTACGGCGACGTAGCCTCGCATCACTGCGATGACGTACCTGAATCGTTCGTTCGCTATTGAATGGAGTACCTCGGGCTCGTGCAAAGAGCGGTTACACATTCGGGATTGGTCTCGGGGCACTAGAGCGATGACTATTCGAATTCCTTCATTTTATCGATACATCGTAGCCGTGCTCCTGCCGGCGTTTTTGGTCGGCGCCAGTCTTGTGCCGGCTGCAACGCCTCTCACTGCTGACGACAAGAAACCAAAGCGTGCGAAGTTCGGATCGAGCCTGAAGCGACTCCGGTGGGATCCGGCGAGGCAAAGTACTGTTGAAGCGGTTGGCGAGACAAAGGGGCGAGACTCCCGATCAGATGATCCGATCAAACTCGAGACGCTGCTGGTGGTCTTCGACTTGCTGATTGTGACCGGCGACAAGCAGCAGATAGTCAAAGGTCTCAGGAAGGACGACTTCATCATCATCGAAGACGGCAAGCTTCAGCAGGTCGCTACATTTGGAATGGGGGATGGCGCCACCACGCGGCGCTCGATAATTCTGATCATCGACTATAGCAACAGCCAGGCGCCTTACCTGCAGACCAGTATTGAAGCTGCTAAGACGCTGGTAGGCAAGCTGTCATCCCAGGACGAGATGGCCATCGTCACCGATGACGTGGAGATACTGATTGACTTCACACCGGATAAGAAAAAACTCGTCTCTGCACTCGACAAGATCAAGAAGCGGGTATTTGACAAACACGACCACGGGCGGAGTCTTCAATTCACGGCTCTGTTTGCCGCATTGCGCGAGCTGACCGACAACAAGAGCTCTCGGCCGATCATCATCTTTCAAACTGATGGCGATGAAGCCGCGGCATTCAGAGACCAACCGGACGCAGCCCGATTCTCTTTTCTTCGAAGCGACATGCCCTCGGTTGAATACGGCCTGTCGGACATCTACGATGCGGCCGAGAAGTCCCGGGCTACGATCTACTCGGTGGTAACCAACCACAAATTGATCGGATTGCCGAGTGGAGAATACCAGAAGCAGGTCGCACAGTTGCTTGCCTCCAGGGGTTTCATTCGGCCCGGCGAGTTCGTAAATCCGCAACAGGCGTCACTGATCAAGCTGTACGCTGAGCTGTTCAGACAGGGTCAATTAGCGACCGTTCGAGTAGCCACGCTAACAGGAGGCTGGACGGCCTGGCTCGAGCGGCCCGACCAGGCCGAAAATATCTACGAGCAGATCCTCTCGGATATCAATCAGCGCTACATAATCGGGTATTACCCGACGAACGGCGGCCGGGACGGGAACCTTCACAAAGTGGATATAGAGATCAAGGGACATCCAGAGTACAAGGTTCACGGCCGGACCAACTACTACGCACCCGAACGCTGAAATGCACGTTTTGCGTTTCGCGTTTTACGTTTCGGTGTCGTTGCACGCTTAGCCTGGGGAAGCGAAGGACGCGAAACGCAAAACTCAAAACGTGAAACGGAAGCTTGGTGTATATTGAACCAGGCCAAAGCCGCGATGGCATAGAATCAATCAACAAAGGAGAGGCCTATGAAGCGACTCAGTCTCAGTTCGCTCTTAGTATCCAGCCTCATTCTGTCGGCACTGGCTCAAGAGAAAGGATTGCCTTCATCGTTAGCTTCGCTTGTCGAAAGCGAGCGAGCATTTGCAAGAACAAGCGTGGAGAAGGGCGTCCGGGACTCTTTCCTGATGTTCTTTGCGGACGACGGCATCAACTTTAGACCTCATCCAACCAATACCAGGGAGGCTCTGATGAAACTCCCTCCGCCCGCGTCGCCTTCTCCCAACACTCTCAACTGGGCACCCATCTTTGGCGACATTTCCCGGGCGGGAGACCTGGGATACACCACTGGACCCTATTGGATAACTGAAATTCGAGCCCCGGAGAAGCCGCCTCTACAACATGGCTACTTCTTCTCGATCTGGAAGAAACAGGCTCAAGGCGATTGGAAGGTTGTTCTGGATCTCGGGATCAGCACTCCCGCCCCAACGACTTCAAAGATCCCTTCGTTTCAAGGAGCTCGGCAGGTGAGCGTCGCCCCGTCCGGAGCGAGCGATAGCCTGGAAGCCCAACGAAGGTCCCTCCTCGAACTGGATCGGAGCTTTAGCGAAGCAGCAAAGGCGAGGGGTACGGTTAGCGCCTTTCTCGGCTGCATCAGTGACGATGCCAGGATGTATAGAAATGGCTTGCTGCCCTTGCTCGGCAAAGGCGCGATTCGAGCGTTTCTGTCTCAGAAGCCCCTGCTGTTCACGTGCGAGCCGCTGAAGTCCGATGCCTCCATCTCTCGAGATCTCGGCTACACCTACGGTAAGTACGAGATAAAAGGAGAGACTTCAACCCCTCAGCCGGTTGAGAAGGGCTACTACGTGCGCATGTGGAAGCTCATTGAGCCTGGAAAGTGGCGAGCAGTTCTGGAGGTAACCACCGCTCTGCCAGCCGAATCGTGGGGTTCAAATCAATAGTCACCAGTAAAGTGGCTGCATCCCGCAGGTAACGAAGCGTCTTGCCATTCAGGCCGCAAAGCAAAACGCTCGAATTCTAAACCCTGCTTTCCATGGAGTCATACGCCGTGGAGTTCAAGCCTGAATTCATCGCCCAGCATCGAGATGCGTGGCTCGCGCCGGGTAAACGAGTACTGTGTGCGACGCAGAGCGGGTATACCGCGGCGTGCAGGCTCGATTCCGTACTCCTGGCTGGTGAACACGTGATGGAGCCGGGGATTCTGGTTCAACGTGGCGCCATATTCAACTGACCGCTTGGGCACATCGCTCGCCCGGCTTGGATTTATGAACTCGATGCGATCGTCGAAAATGAAGATGCGAGAGGACGAGCCGACGGCGGAATAGTCGCGATGCACCAGCAGATTCGTCAAAGACTCCATGATGGCGTCCCGCGAATAGTTTGCTCGCGCTCCGGGTGGTGTCGCGGAACTGTCGCGCTGGGCAGCGCCGCGAGGAGGGCGCGTGTCCCAAAGATCGACGTACAGCTTGACGAAAGCGAGCGCGCGATCGAACAGGCGCGTTAGATTACCGAATACTTCCACGCGCGACACTCCTGGCGAGTGATGATCGACTCCCGAGAAGCGAGTGAGCACGAGGCTGCTTTGAGGGAGCACCCGTTCGACGGCATCGCTTCGGCCAAAGAGCAGGAACCCTGCTAACGTGGGCGCGATAGAGCTGCCGTAGTCGGCTGCAAGCCTGAGGTCGCGCATGGCCGCCGTGGTGGGAAACCCCTCAGGCTCACGAAAACTCTCTCCTTCCAGATCCCGTATATAGCTCCATACTAGCGCCTCATCGACGTCTGCGAGGGAGGCGGTGACGAGCGGCATGTCTTCAAAGGACGCTACACGAGACCGCGCAAACAGTGCCGCGATCTCGGCGCCGTCAGCTTCACGTTTGGTAGACCCGACACGCAAATAGTAGCGATTGTCGGGAGTGGAATGCGGGGCTCGTCGATCCCCGACCTGGAGCACAACTACGCGCACGCCGTTGTCGAAAGAGACCTTGTCGATCTTGGGCAGCAGCGGGGGCTTGATCTGATTGCGGCAGATGTCGATCAGTTGTTCTTCAACTTGTTCAGGATCATCGAGCCCTTCCAGTCGCCGCTGATCGGTGACGCCGAAGATGATCGCGCCGCCTCCCGCGTTAGCCATTGCTACGATCTCGCCGGTTATCTTCTCGGTGTTTACCAGCCGGATCTTGAATTCGAGGTAGGTATCTTCGCCGCCACGAATAAGGTTCAGGAGATCATTCCTGTCAAGCGTCCGCGAATAGCGGCCAGTCAGTTTCTGCTCGAAGTAAGAGCGCTCGCTTTCCGCGGTTCGCCGCGTCGACCTGAACTTTCTGCCGCGTGTCATGGTGATGTCCTCGACTCTGGGCGTCGGATTCCTCGGAGACTCCCTCGGACGCGGCTAGATGAGTCGGCCTCGCATCCGATCTGCTCGTCTACAAGGTGTCTTCCCAATTTGGTCTGGCCGTGTACCCATTGCGCGTTTACCTCTACTTCACAGACCGGGGGCGCTTTGTATGCCTGGCGAAAATCATAGCACAACCATTTACCGGATCAGAAGACAGATGCCCCAAAGACTGAGATTTGTTTGGGGAGGGTTATTAACTGTAGAGGAGATGAGGATCGGGGCGCGACCTGCTTCGCGCCCCGAATGGGTGGATATTCTTCTGTCGCCTAAGGAAGGCGTTGACTCGTCTCGCCGGGCCCTTTGGTTTCTGCCTCAACCCTGATTCATAAGCATTCAAGGAATACATGTGATCGGAGTAATAAGCAGAGTTCCAAAATTGTTAATAGTCAGGATTCTGCAGACCGATGTGTTAGGCGACCTGAGAATTAGTCCCTGACCGGGGCTCCCGATATAGATGTTGCCGCTCCGAACGTCGAGTCTCGACCTGGGCGCAGATGTTCCGATGCCGACATTCACAGTGGCGGCAGCCCCATTCAGTCCGGCGACGCTGCCAAGCACGAGGCTGTTGCTTTGCGAAACCACGGCTCGAGAGCCGATCGCCGCGGCATTAGTAATCGGATTAGTGCCATTGGAAAGACCTGTGCCGATACGAGTGTTGTAGCCAACGAAGGTAGTCTCATTCCCCGTTGAATTGTTGTCGCCAGCATTGGCGCCAAGGAAAGTATTCAGGCCGCCGACGGTGGTGCCCGAGCCGGCACCATACCCGAGAAAAGTATTGAGGTTGCCTGTCGTGTTGTTGACACCTGCACTGTGACCAACCGCGGTTAGAAACGAACCGGTAGTGTTGTTGAAGCCTGCCGCTGTCCCGACGAACAAACCTCCCGGCAGCAAATCGTTCAGCACAAGTCGATTGCTGATTCGGTAGCCTGCGTCGGTGTCAATTGAGCCCGTCACGGTCAAAGGTGAAGTCGGTGTCGTTGTGCCGATCCCGATAAGACCGCCGGCCTCTGTAATAACCGAATCTCCGAGGTCGGTGTCGCTTATCCACTTTGCGATCTGTCCCTGGGTTCCGGTGCCGGCAATCAGGACCGGAGCTTCAGGGCCAGCTTTCTTTGCATTCCTGGAATACTGGTTGGGTGTGGCGTCCTGCGAACCTCCACGCGGATTGTTCGTGCGAAGTCCGACAACGGTGGCGTTCTCATCCCCGGCCACTACAACTTCACCGGCCTGGGCGTCTGCCGCGACCGTGCTGTGGCTGGTGAGCCAGAAACGGTCGCCTCGAGTTGCACGATCCGCTTCCCAATCGACGATTAGATAGCCGCGCTGGGCCCGGGACTCGGCGGCATCAGCGGTCTTCAATGTAAGAGTGTAGGCATAAAGACCACTTGCAAGCGGCTTCCCCTCCCCGTCTTGCATGAGCCAAAGCAGCGTCTTATCGTTCTTCTCTCCGCTGTCAAAAACGCTCTCGCCAGATTGATTGAGGACCTCCAGACGCATTGCGGTAACCGGCTCAGGAGCGCGGAAGCGCATCTCGTTACGCGAGATCACGACCTCGGCCAGGGTGGCTGTGCGTGTCTTGCCGCGCTCTGTTTGAGCCCGAATCCCGGGCGCAATTGCGAACATCAGCAACGCAAGGAGCGCAAGAGACAGCTTTGCAGTCGATGTGTTTGACAAACGGTCTTGCTCCATCTTCATAAATCTCCTCCGGTAGTTTTAGAGTGATGTCTCCGAACTGGTGAAATACGGATGAGGTAGCCTCAGAGCAGCCTTGATCCATGACGGCCTCCACATCTCATTTGAATAAGGCGCGAATCAGGGGCGAGAGTGCTAACCAGTCAAAACGACGTCGCAATCCGCCCCATTTTGATGAGATTTTTCAGGGAAAGTATTTCACTGTCGTGGTGGGATATCGTTTCTCGTTGCTGGTTGCTCGTTCACTCTTGTGCCGGTTTGATACCCTTATAGACAACAAACATGAATAATCCACGCCTTCAAGGCGATGTCACCGGGAGTTATCGCACGGCCGTCACGCCAGTTCAACCTCATTTCAGCCGGTTGAGAGGTGCGGCCAAAGGGGGAGGTTGGTTCCGGGCGAAAGCATTGCGGGCATAACGACTGGGCGCAAACTTCAAAAGGCTCGGCAATGAATTCATTGCCGAGCCCGGTAGTTGGTTGTGGCCCAAAGAATCAGTCCTTCTTCTCTTTCTGCACCTTTTCGCTGGCCGCTTTCAGTTGCCTCATAACATCTCCCTGGCGCGCAAATTCGATGCTGCGCTCAGCGGGCTGATCGAAGGCGTCCGGATGCAGGTAGTACCCGCGCTCCAGTTCAGGCTTCATCTCTTCCACCGGAATACGGTGCTTGTCGGCAAAACCATCCTTGCGGATTCCCGTTACCTGCCATGACACCTCGACGTTCGGCGCGCTGGTCTTGATCGTGAACCTGTTGCCTTTGACCTTCTCCGCTACTATCGCCTGAGCGAACGTTCCGATGACCGTCAACTGATAGCGAAATCCTT
>DASYSA010000182.1:0-8580 GCA_036003885.1 Blastocatellia bacterium
CAGTTTTTAGTTGAGAGAAGGCCTTGCGCAGCCAGCCAAGAAAGCCCGCGTAGGCGGAACAGTCATTTGTAGGCAAGTAAGACCGTGAGAGAAAGGTGGGTTGTCAGTAGGGCGCAGGCAGCTTTCAGCGACGCTAGGGCAGTAGGGGTGAGCAGTTAACCACCGAGACACTGCCCCACAACCTTCTGCCTTCTCCCGACTGAAAACCGAAAACTGAAAACTATCTCAGCGCTATTGCTCGGATGCGGAAATTCTCATAGTCCGCGACGTACAGGATTCCGTTCTGCCGGTCGATCGCCAGTCCCCTTGGCCCATTGAACGTCGCCTTTCGGCCATCGCCATCTCTGAACTTCTTGGAGGTTCCGATGCCCGCGAGCGTCGTCACATCGCCTTGAGGGTCGACTCTGCGAATGGCATTGGCATCAAGTTCCGCAACGTACAGTACCCCATCCGCATCCAGCGCCACTCCTATCGGGCGAGCGAAAGAGGCGTCGGCCGCCATTCCATCCAGTGAGCCGCCTACGCCGCTCCCCGCGTAGGTCTCGACGGTCCTCGTGGCCAGATCTATCCGCCTGATCCGCCCGTTGTTCATATCCGCGACGAACAGGGACTTCCCGTCCAGTGAGAGCGTCAGACCCACAGGCGTATTGAGCCTCGCAGTCTCAGCTGCTCCGTCCGCAAATCCCGGCACCCCGTTTCCAGCGATTGTTTCAACCGTTACGGCTCCTCCACTCATTGTTATGTGCCGGATAGAGTGGTTATTCGCGTCGGCGACGTAGAGGGAGCCATCGGGTGCCAGGATGATGTCATCGGGAAGTCTGAAGGCCGCATCGCTGGCCTCCCCATCTCTGAAACCCTCGAGTCCGTCGAGCGTGCTGTTCAACCGCTTTTGCCTCTCCGGGTTCTTGATGGCTACATTCTGCCCCGCAAATGTATCGACGGTGAGCGTGCCGCTCCGTTGAATACGGCGAACGACGTTGTTCCCATTCTCGGTGACGTACATCGTTCCATCCGGCGCAACTACGACTCCATTCGGATATGAGAATGTAGGCGGGTTCCCGGCTACATTGCCCGTATCATTGTAGCCGGGTTTCCCAGTGCCGACCACGAGGCATACTTCTCCAGTTGCGATATTGATTGTTCGAATCGAATGGTTGTACTGGTCAGTGAAGTAGAGCAGGCCGTCCGGCCCAAAAGCAAGACGCCTTGGTCTCCGCAATCGCACCGCCTCGCCGGTCACGCACCCTTCGTTAAAGCCGTCCTTGTTGTCACCCACCAGGGTCGACACAGTGACGTCCGGGATCACCACGAACGTGCCGGTATTTGATGTGTTGCCGGCGGCGTCTTTCACCTCTACCTGGTGAGTGCCGGCAGATTCCACCAGCTCCGGGGGTATCTTCACCACCAGGTGCCGTTTGGTTGAAGTGATGATCTTTGCTTCTTCGCCGTCAATAAACGCCATCACGTCGTCGCCGAAATTAGCGCCGTCGAGGTCTACCTTGGGACTCTCTTCGCCCACTCGAATGTGCGAGGGTGATACGCTGAAAATGAACGGAGCTTCGGATGGGGCGACGACAATCGTAATCTTTGCGGACTCGATTCCGTCCTGCTTCGCGGTAATCGACAACAACCCAGGCATGTTTCGAAACACGCCGGGAACCGTAGCAGTCAGCCGCGAGTTCTTCTTAGCAGTGGTTTCAAGAGGCACGCCATTAACAAGCAGTTGCGCACCCTCTTTGAGTCCGTCACCACGAACCTCGATGTCAAAAGGATCGGTCCCGACTATCACCTGGTCGGGATCCACAAAGCGCAACGAAGCGGGCGCCGGAACCACAAAGAAAATCTCGACGTTTGAGTAGTGTCCTCCCTTGTTGCGAATGAAAATCGGAATGCGTGCAGGGTCGGTAGCCAGATCGGCTGGAAACTGGACTTGCAGTTCGGTGTCGGAGACGAACTGAGTGACAGGCGCGGCGACGCCCCATATTACTCCCTCCGAGTTCTCATCGAAACCTTCACCGGTCACTGAGAAGGCGAAGTCCTGTCCGAGGTCCTCCTGTATGGAATTGCCACCCAGTCTCATGCGGAGATCGGGATCCCGCGCCACTACTTCCATTGTTTCGGTGGTGCTCGCACCGCCGTCCGGGTTAATCAGTTGAACTGTGTGAGTTCCGGGCACGGCAGTCAACGAGGCGTCAACCTCCGCCAGGGCGCGCCTGTTTCCTTCGCTGACTCGAGATGAGGCGAGCGCGACGCCATCAAATAGAATCTGGGCTCCGCCCTGAAACTTCTTGCCTTCCAGGCGAAGCGTGAAAGTGGGAGTACCGGCTGGGATCTTATCGGGGTGGAGATGGTTTACCTGCGGTGGCTCCACCTGCGCGCCGACGATTTGAGGGCTCGGCTGCAAACCTCCGGACAAACCTAAAACAACTACCAATAAATACGGCGCTACTTTCCTCATTCATTCTCTCCTTCACTGCTCTCCCACACAATTCTGTCCGAAATCAGCTTTGCTCTTTAGATTCGTTTGATTTCACAAGCTCGAATCACGGGCTCTATGCCGCTCAGTCCCTCAGGCCATGACATGGGAACGTCGCCACGCCAAACCTTGCACAGTTAAATTCCGAAGATCAATTGGGAGGATTAGACCCCTCTTTGCACCCGAAGGTCAGTCCGTGACTGCAAATTATAACCAGCGCCCTTCGATTTCTACAAGAAGGATAGAGGAAATGCGAAATGCGAAGTGCGAAATTCGAAATGCGAAAATTCGAAGTGCAACAGCAAATTCGAATTTCGAATTTCGCATTTCGAATTTCTTTCCCGTGGTTATCCACAGCCCGCACCGGCGGGCAGCCGTACTCGACGCTGTTGGCAGTCGCGTTCCACCCGTGCCCGTTCTTCGGGCAATATCGACATCGATGATCGAGCGACGATGCATTCGCCAGTTGGTTCTCGTTTCACAAATGCTTGCGGTGCTCCTACCTGTTATTGGAACTTGCGCTCCCGCGTTGGGCCGGGCAAGTCGAGACGGATTGGGTCAACTACCAAAGGCTGTCGCGGCTTCGCTCGCGATCGAGGATCCTGGCGGAGAAGCGATGCGAGCATTCTATGAGTCGCTGATGCGCACCGAAGAGGGCGAGCGGCTCGGCATCACCCGCATCATTCACTACGGCGATTCACACGTAGCTGCGGACGTGCTGACAGGCGAGTTGAGACGCAAGTTTCACATGGAATTTGGCGATGGTGGACCCGGCTTCATTCTCGGGGGTCGCCCGTGGCAGGGATACTCGCCGCGCGGAGTCAGGAGCACAGCGAGTCCGGGGTGGGATACCAGGGGAATCAGAACGTCGCCGGACGCAGACCGAAGATTCGGATTTGCCGGCGCAAGCGTCGAGAGCCATCGATCAGACGAGTGGATTCGCGTGGAATCAGATTGCCGGCGTTTTGAACTATACCTGCTCAGACAACCCGGCGGCGGCGCTGTTGACGTGATCCTCGACGGGCAGATGTACCGCAGTCGTGTCTCGCTCGCATCTGCGCGCGCCGCTTCCGCCTACATTGAGGTCACCGCCAGGAACGATGGCGCTCACGCGGTCGAGATTCGAACCATCTCGTCAGGCGTTGTGAGAGTGCTGGGATTGGTCGTGGAGCGGGCGATCCCTGGAGTCGTCTACGACGCGCTGGGGATAAACGGAGCGCGTGCCAGTCGGCTGCTTGGATGGGACTGGGATGTGTTAGCCGATAATCTCGAGCATCGCCATCCGAATCTGATCATAGTTGCCTACGGTTCGAACGAAGTCGGCGACACAGACCTCGACCTCGAAGAGTACGCGAGGATTTTCTCAGCCGTCCTCGGCCGGTTGCACGCGGCCGTCCCCCAAGCTTCGTTGCTGGTGATCAGCCCGCCGGATCGCGCTATTCGCGTGAATGGCAGATGGCAGGCGATCGGTCGCATGCCCGCATTGGTGTCTGTGCAGCGACAAGCGGCGCTCGGCGCGGGCGCAGGCTTCTGGGATTTCTTCAGCGCGATGGGAGGCGCCGGCTCGATCCAGCGATGGGCGTCGCGTACGCAACCATTAGCGCAGGCGGATCGCGTCCATCTCACCCGAGAGGGATACAAGCTGGAGGCCGAGATGCTCTACGCGGAATTGATGCGAGGCTACCTCTGGGAACTGGCTCTACGGGATGACAGGAGGGGCAGGTGTCTCTAACTTTGAAATTGCAGTGCATTGGACGTCGTCAGAGTTCCATCAATTTGCGTCGATGCGGCATCCCTCTCATTAACATGAGAACGCGCAATCGAATTCGCTCTTACAGTCCAGTAACTCGCCTGCGCGACGGAAATGACTGAATGTATTTCACAACCGGAACATACTTTGTCTTCTTGCTGGCGGTCTTCTTTGGCTATTGGGCATTAGCCGGCCGGCCGCGTTGGCGGCTGGTATTCCTTGCGGTCGCAAGCTGCTTTTTCTACTCGCTGATGGGCGTCCGCGGACTCCTGCTGCTCGTCGCTGTCTCCCTGGTTGACTTCACGACCACCACCTTGATGACCGGAGCTGAAGCCCCTCGCCGGCGCAAACTTCTGTTCATTTCGCTGGCGGTCGATATCGGCACGCTGTGCGTCTTCAAGTATGCCGGCTTCTTCATTGAGGGCGGCGCGGGCGCCCTGTCGCTTCTTGGGATGACATTTCCGCTTGCGGTTTTTGAAATAGCAGCGCCGGCGGGCATCTCATTCTTCATCTTTCAGTCGACCGCCTATGTCATTGATGTCTACAGAGGAGACACAGAGCCTGCCCCGAGCTATCTCGACTATCTGGCGTTTCTTTCCTTCTTTCCGACGATAGTCGCAGGGCCGATTCTTCGAGCGCGGCAACTGCTCCCTCACCTCAGACGTGCGGTTGCTCTCGACGCGTCGTCCGGCGGAGCCGCTCTGTTCCTGATCGCAATCGGCTTGATCAAGAAGATCGCGATCGCCGACTACCTCAGCGCAAATCTCGTGGATCGCGTCTTCGATTTCCCGGAGCGCTTCTCCTCGTTTGAAGTTCTGACTGCCATTTATGGATATGCCGTTCAGATCTACGCCGACTTTTCCGGCTACAGTGACATTGCGATCGGCTCGGCCATGTTGCTTGGCTTCACGCTGCCGGTGAACTTCGACGCGCCGTACCGTTCGCGGGACCTGCCGGAATTCTGGCGACGCTGGCACATCTCGCTCTCGACCTGGCTCCGCGACTATCTCTTCTTCACCATCGCTGGATCGAGGGGACGCAATTGCGTGAAGCTCTACTGCGGAGTGATTGTCACGATGTTGATAGGAGGCTTGTGGCACGGAGCGAGCTGGACTTTCGTGATGTGGGGCTTGCTGCACGGCGTGGGTCTTGCCGGCGTGAGGGCGCTGAACGGATTGCGCAGGCGACGTGGATTGGCGCCAGGGAGCTCGCCCTGGTCCAATGCGCTGGGCGTAGTTATCACATTTCACTTCGTGTGCCTCACCTGGATCTTCTTTCGAGCCGACTCCATCGAACGCGCGGTGTCAGTCATCCGGCAGCTTTTCAGCTTGAGGATGGACTTGTCGAATCTTACTCCGCCTGTTGCTCTGGTGATGGGCCTGGGCTTCATGTCTCATTGGTTGCCGAATCGACTCTATGACGGGGCGGCCGGCGGCTTCATAAAACTACCCTCACTGGCTCAGGCTTGTGTGTTGTTCGCGCTGGCCGTGGGACTGTATTTGGTCGCGAGCAGTGATATCGCTCCGTTCATCTACTCGAGGTTCTAGAGAGGGTATGAACAGAATAGTCGAAATCTCGAACCCGACGCGGTTGATCGCAGAGAGGGATCACAATGATGGCAGCTACGTGCTCCTGGGCAAGACTACTCGTACGCTCGTGAGCTTTCTCTTATTAGCGCTTCTGCCTTACCTGTTGCCTGGACTCGGGCGGCTCCGCATTCTCCCGGCTTCGACCGTGTTCGGGACGAGCGCGAAAGAGAGCGGGCGGGAATCCGTCTCCCAGGCGGCCAATTTGAAACTCGACACGGGCGTGGCTGCCACAGAAGTCGAAACGACACCCGGCGAGGTTGAGGACCTCTCCGGCCATGCGCTTGAGAACTTCTTCAAGGCGCTGCATTCGACCGAAACAACGGAGGCGCAGACTCGGGTATGCCACTATGGCGACTCCCCGATTACAAACGACGGCATCACCTCGACCGTCCGCCGAAAGCTGCAACTGCGATTCGGAGACGCGGGTCACGGGTTTGTTCTGGCCGCGAGGCCGTGGGCCTGGTATCAACACGCCGGCGTCTATCACGAGGCCGCTGGTTCATGGAACATCGATCCGATGTTCATCTCGAAGGGCGATCACCTGTTCGGGCTGGGCGGAGCGAGCTTCACCGCGGACTCAACAAGCGCGTCGGCGAGCTTTGGCACGGCGGAAGATGGCGAGGTGGGCCGTCTCGTGTCCACTTTCGATACCTATTTTCTCGTTCAACCCGGTGGCGGCGATTTCGAGATCGATATTGATGGAGTACCCCAGGCTCGAGTCTCCACCAACGGCGAGTCAGTTAAGTCGTCGTTCCATGAAGTTCGCGTTCCGAAGGGTTCCCATCGAATGACGTTAAAGCCCGCGGGCAACGGTGAAGTTCGAATCTTCGGCGTTGCACTTGAAACCGACGGCCGAGGAGTCCAGTACGATTCGCTCGGGGTCAACGGCGCGTTCATCGGTCTACTCGCGCACTATATCGACGAGCAGCATTGGGCCGAACAATTGAGACACCGCCGCCCCGATCTTGTCGTCATCGGCTATGGCGCCAACGAGAGCCAGTTTGAGCGCCTGCCCATGGATCAGTACGAGAAGGACACCCGCGAAGTGATCCGGCGTATTCGGAGCGCGCTGCCGGATGTGTCGATCCTGTTTGTCGGACCGATGGACCGGGGCGAGCGCGGCGCGGGCGGCAAGGTTGTGACTCGGCCGATGATAAAGAAGCTGATCGCTTCTCAACGTCGTATAGCGGCTGAGAACGAGTGCGCGTTCTTTGACACCTTCACCGCGATGGGCGGAGAAGGCACAGTCGCGAAGTGGCGTGAAGCCAGGCCGCGGCTAATGGGAGGAGACTTTACTCATCCGACCGCCCAGGGATCCGAGATTGTCGGCACGCTGATCTACGACGCGATGATGAGGGCTTACGAGCAGTACAAGGAGAGGAGACAACATTGATACTTCCAGATTCGATAATGGCTTTCCTGAACGAGGCGGCGCTGCAATCTCGCACCAAGGTGCCTGACCGTGACGCGTCGCTCTTTCTGTCGGGCGTGCTTGATTCCTTCTCGCTTGTCGATTTCGTGACTGTTATCGAGAGCGAATGCGGCATCAAGGTTGAGGATGCGGACTTGCGTCCCGAAAACTTCGACACAATCTCGCGAGTCGAAGCTTTTATCGCGCGAGCCACCGTAACGAAATGAGCTGCTACATCATCGGCGCCGGAGCTGCTGTGCCGGAGCGCGTCGTCGCCAACGCCGAGCTCGCACCTCTGCTTGGGGTCACCGCCGACTGGATTGAATCAACCTCAGGCATTCGCGAACGGAGATGGGTCACGGCTGAGCAGTCGACCTCAGACCTCGCAGTCGCGGCGGTGCAGGAGGCTCTGAGACACGCGGGTGTGAGCGCCGAGAAGATTGACTACTTGATCGGGTGCACGCTGTCGCCAGACTACCAGGTTCCCGGTGTTGCGCCTCTCGTGCAACGTAAGCTGGCAGGCTGTCGACCCGTTCCGTCGGTCGATCTTAGAGTGGGCTGCGCGGCGATCCTGTACAGCCTGCAGCTCGCTCGAGGCTTGATCGCATCGGGTGGAGCAAGGACGGTCGCGTGCTTCGGCGCAGAGGCGCAATCCAAAGGGCTCGACCTGTCGCCCCGCAGCGCAGAACTAAACATGCTATTTGGCGATGGCGCTGGCGCGCTTATTGTCAGAGGGGACGCCCACCCGGATAGCGACCAGTTTTGTCTCCGGGTGGACGACGTATTGCTCGCGAGTGACGGCAGCTTTGCTCAGGATCTGATCGTGCGCGCTCCCGGAACGGCTAATGGGGCGCGATGGATCAGCCCCGAGCAACTAATCGGCGGTCTCCAATTTGGATCCATGAACGGGCGGAACGTGATCTTGCACGCGGTGCGCAAGTTGGCGGAGACGGCTGTCGAAATCACTGAACGGAACGGACTCGGACTCGACGAAATTGATCTCGTGATACCGCACCAGGCCAATGGCAACCTGCTCTCGGCGCTCTCGCGCAAGCTCTCGCTCTCCCGGGAGCGGATCATCTCGAATGTAGGTCGCTACGGCAACACCGGCGGGGCGTCGGCATTTATCGCACTATGGCAGGCATACCGGGAGGAGCGGCTGAGGGCGGGCACGACGGTTCTGATCGTCGCATTCGGCGCCGGCTTCACCTGGGGAGCGGCTCTTTGTCGGGTCACCACGGACTAAGTCTTCTTAAGCAATCCTTCCGGATTCTCAGGCATCGCAATGAACGGCAGGTTGCGATACAACTCGCTCACATCGAGCCCATAGCCAACGACAAAGTGATTGGGGATG
>DASYSA010000183.1:0-34591 GCA_036003885.1 Blastocatellia bacterium
TCTCACGATGGCGAGACGGTTCGGCTGGATCCGATTGATCAGGAATACGCATATTATGAATTGCCCGAGCAGGGTGACTTCAGCCGCATGACGCTGAATCGCCTTGCCGCCGACTACTACAAGGGGTGCCGAAGGCCGCGCGAAAGTTGGCGTACCATTGAAGACGTGGGACCCCACCTCAGAGAATTTGAACATCGGGTAAAGGCGGGGGACTATGACGAAGCGGCAAGGACGCTCAGCGAAGTAGACGTTGATTTCCTCGTATGGAACGGACACGCGCAGCGCGCCCTGGATATGCGCGGCAAGCTTGAAGGCAAGCTGACGGACAGTCGATTACAGATGCTTCATGCCAACGCGCTGGGAAACATTCGCGAGGTCCTTGGCCCGTTCAACGAGGCGATAGACCACTTTGAGGCTGCCATAAAGATCGCTCGTGACATCGGCGATAAAGAAATGGAGTGTGACTTCAGAGGTTCACAGGGCGATGCCTACCGGCGATTGGGACAGCTGGACAAGGCTATTGAGAGTCACCAGCAGTGCCAGGCGATCGCCCTCGAGCTCAACAATGAGAAGTTGGAGTCCGCGCACCTGTTGAGTTTCGGTCTGGCTTGTATCTACTACGGAGACATCAGAGCGGGCATAATGCACGCAAATCGACTGATGGAAGTGTCCGCCTCCGCCCATGATCTACTGTTCGAGGCCAAAGCCTATGATTGCTTCTCGCTTGCGTATCTGGTGATCGGTCGAATGGATGAAACAGTAGGATATTCTGACAAAGCCCTGGCCATTTACCAAAAGGTGAATGACCGGAACGGTTCGATGTACGTGCTCAACGTCCGCGGAATGGCTTACATTGGATTGGACCGATTGAGTGAGGCGATTGAGACGCTCGGCCAGGCGCGGAAGATGTCCAACGAAGAGTCCTACCCTCGACTTGAAGGCTTCTGCCTGTTCAACCTCGCGTGCGCCTACCGCAAGCGGGGCGAGATGGATGAGGCATTGAAAGCGGCAAGCGAAGCATCGCCGTTACTGGCGGACCTGCATGCGGCCGAAGGCGCGGCGGCTACCGCATTGGTTGCGTCGATTCGCGCTGCGAATGAAGGCCGGCGCCTGGACGAAGCTCTCGCGTTATTAGACTGCGCGCGGTCTTCAATGAGCGCCCCCGACATCTACGATTCCGATTATTTCGCAGAAGAGGCACGCAAGATTGCTCAATTGGAGGGACGGGCGGACGTAATCGCAGAAGCGGATTCAATCATCGAAGAGAAGAAGGGCAAGCTGATTCTGCCGGATTAGAGCGTAGAGAAGTCAATCTACGAGTGATCTATGCCATCGCAGGCGGCTGATCTGGTGCCCGCCGTGCGATTGTCAGAGTGGCAGAAACTGAACTCTGTTTTCCCACTCGCCCTCTTGGCTGCACTTCGCGATCAACTCGATCTCCTCTATTGCCTGTCGGAGTGGTAGAAGCATGGGGACCACAACAAGTCCGCACATTCGTAGATTGGTGCGAATCCGGTGTCCCGCGTGATCGGGCATGGTTCTCTTGTCGTGAGTCACGATAACCCGCTCATGATTCGCCGCCCATTCGAGCAGGTCTAGATCTGGCGCTTCACTCAAGCCGGCTTGATGAGCGGTCACAATATCGAGGTCTGGGATGCGCCGAAGCAAACCGCGTACTATATCTCCGTCGAAGTTTTGGTCTGCAAAGAAACGGACCATCGGTGTATCTAGTCGGCCGCGGGCGGGCTGACCAATGTGTTCCTCTCCGCCCAGCGCTTCAGCAGCCGCTCACGCATCTCGGCTTTCCATCGCTGATACTCTGGGACGGATTCGATCCGCAGTTGAACGTCGTCGCCTTCTGCTTGCTGCTGGCGCAAATAAGCCTCGACCTGTTCAGGGTGAGCAAGGTAGTAATAGATCACGCCGTAAATATCAGCCAACCGAAGCGACGTAAACTTGTACCCGATCTCCTCCGCGGTCGCTCCGAGTTTGAAGTGGTATATGACGGTGTCTATTGGGACGCGCGAGCCGGTGATGCGGATCGAGCCGTCTTCCCACTGGGTAAGCGGAGCGTTGATCATTGTCTCCAGCGTCGCCATCGTTGTCACATTATACACGATGGTCCATCCTTTCTCACCCTCATAACTAAGCTATTTGGAAGTCGATCCGCAGATGGACGCAGACGTCACTTGTCATTAGTGACCAGGCACAATCACTGGTCGCTATTGGGAAGCCCGATCCCGGTTGCGCACACGAATCCAAGATCCCCTAATCCATCACTGGGCCGTCAGCCCTAACAGCTTCAATACTTCAACTACTCTCGCGGTGCGGCACGCCGTTTGGTAAGCCCTAAGTAACCGGACCAGACAAGCATGCGCCCTGGGTGACGTCGAGGGCCTTGGACGCGACCAGAAAGGGGATTTCCATGGAGACTCTTTTGCGCGATGTGAGATTTGGACTTCGAGTTCTGAGGAAGAACATCGGCTACACGGCTGTAGCCCTGGTTGCTCTGGCGCTTGGGATCGGCGCGAACGCGGCGATCTTCAGCGTGGTCAACGCGCTGCTGCTGAGGCCGCTGCCTTACATCGACTCGCGGCGGCTCGTGGTCGTGGACACCGGCGACCGGGAGATCGGCGCCGACCAGTTCCAGGGAATGTCGCCGGCTGATTTCTGGGACTATAAGGATCAGAGCGAGACCTTCGAACAGCTTGCCTGTTATTCGGGCGGAGGCTTTTCGCTCACCGGGGTCGAGAACCCGGAATCGTTTCCCGGCACTCGCGTTTCGCCGAACTACTTCGACATGCTCAAAGCTCGGCCGCTGCTCGGGCGGACCTTCAGAGAAGAAGACGGGATCGCAAAATCACCTGACACGATCATCCTCAGCTACAGATTGTGGCAGCGCTACTTTGGCGGCGACGAGTCGATCATCGGAAAGACGCTGGGGGATACCGGAACCGAAGTCATCGGAGTGATGCCGCCGGACTTCAAGTGGCCCGACTACGCCGAGTGTTGGATTCCGCTTTCGCGAGACTCGTTCGAGATGCGCAATCGCGCTAACCGCTATTTCAGTGCCCTTGGTTTGATTCGCGCGGACCAGAGTCTCGAGAGCGCGGACGCCCAGTTGAAGACGGTGGCCGCCCGGCTGGAAGTGAGTTATCCGAACAGCAACCGAAATATCGGCGTGCGGCTGTCACTGTTTCGCGATGCATACACCCGCAAGGTAAGAAGCTCGTTTTTGATTTTGCTTGGCGCGGTCGGATTCGTGCTTCTGATCGCGTGCGCCAACGTGGCTAACCTGCTCCTGGCCCGAGCTGCGGGGAGGCGAAGGGAGATGGCTATCAGGCTGGCGGTGGGGGCCAGGCGCTCATCACTGATCAGGCAGTTGCTGGTGGAGAGCGCGATGCTCGGACTCGCCGGAGGAGCGTTGGGTGTGATGCTGGCGATGTGGGGTGTTGACTTGCTCGTTCGGTTGCGACCGAGGAACTTCGGCTATCTGCGGCTCGAAGACTTCGTGCGCATCGACGCGTCGGTGTTGATGTTCACCCTGGTCGTTTCGGTGTTGACCGGCCTCCTCTTCGGATTGATACCGGCGCTCCAGTCATCGAAGCCCGATCTCAACGAGTGGCTAAAGGAGGGGCGGGGTTCTGACGGCAGTCGACATCGGCGATGGCGCAGCGGGCTTGTCGTGAGCGAAATCGCGATGGCAATAGTCCTTCTGTCGGGCGCGGGCCTGCTCATAAAGAGTTTTTTGAATCTTCAGCGCGCCGATCTGGGACTCGAGCCGCGAAATCTGATGAGCATGTCTCTCGAGGTGTCGCCGCGCAAGTATCCGAACGATGAGGCGCACGTTCGCTTTGTGCGACAGGTGATGGATCGGCTCGAGCGAGTTCATGGGGTCGAATCGGTGGCCGCAACGAGCGGGATGCTGTTCCCGTTTCTTACCTTCAACTTCAATATCGAGGGGCGCCCGTTGCCGGCCGATGCCGACGCGATGTACGACTCTGTGAGCCCGAACTACTTCCGCACGATGAAGGCGCGGCTTGTCTCGGGCCGTGAGTTCGATGAGCGCGAGAGACCGGACTCGCCGCGCGCCGCGATCGTGAACGAGACCCTGGCGCGGCGATTCTTTGGAGGCGAGGACCCACTCGGCAAACGTATCACCTTGAACTACCTCGGCCAGAACCGGTCCCAGGAAATCGTCGGCGTGGTGAAGGATATGAACCAGGGGCAAGGCGGCAGGATAATCCCGCAGATTTTTGTTTCCGCCGATCAATCGCCGTGGCTCAGCTCGGGGCTCATTGTGCGCACGTCATCGGATGTGGCGGGCGTGCATAAAGAGCTCCAGCAAGCTCTTTGGGAAGTAGATCGGGCACAGCCGGCGGCGCGGTTCAGCAGCGCTGAGGTGGCGTTGAGCACGGCGCTCAGTGAGCCGCGTTTTTATACGGTGCTGCTCGGATTTTTTGCGGGGCTTGCGCTTTTCCTGTCGGCGATCGGGATCTACGGAGTGCTGTCTTATTCGGTGGCGCAGCGCACGCGCGAGATCGGCATTCGAATGGCATTGGGCGGCCGGCGGACTGACGTGTTCAAGTTGGTTGTCGGCGAGGGGCTGCTATTGGCGGGGCTTGGAGTTGGGATTGGCCTGGCGGCGTCGTTTGGGTTGACGCGATTACTCTCAAACCTGTTGTTCGGGGTGACTGCGAGCGACCCGTCGACGTTTGCGATTATTGCGGCGTTGTTATTCGGAGTCGCGTTACTGGCGTGCTATCTGCCGGCGCGCCGTGCGGCAAGAGTCGATCCGATGGTGGCGCTGAGGTACGAATAAGCTTCCAGCTGAGGGAGACAACGACGCTTCTGGTTGATTCGCGGATATTCGCGAGATTAGCGGATAGGAACGAGAGGTAATCCGCGAATAACGCGAATCTCCGCTAAGAGAGTTTCTCTTCGTTACGGCGAGAGTTATCACCTTGTTTCGCGAGAATGGTCCCGTGCGTGTTCTCGGTAAGCATGCGGTGTTCTAAGACTCCAATGCGAAAGCCAGGCCACAACAGTTCTGTTAGCCACAACCTCTCCGCGTACAAGGTACTACGCGTCCTGACCTTCGGAGTTTAGACCAGACGGAGTTCATCGGGCGGCTCCAGCTGATTTCAATCGGATGGTTCTTCTCGCCGTTCCAGCATCCGTCTGAGTTCGCGTGTGGTCGGCAGGGGCTGGCGACAGTGTTGTGCGGCTAGAATATGGACGGCGCCTTCGTGACCTTCGAATTCGTAGACCACCCGGTACGACTTCGCGACGATCAGTTTCCGGCAGTTCCGCAACGTCCTGTGGCGGCTGCGCAAGGAGACCCCCATCTCCGGGAAGCTCTCCAGTAAGTCAACGCGACTAACGATCTCGAATGCAATCGCAGCGGGGAGGGCCTCGAGTTGCGCAAACGCAGGGGCGGTCCACTCGACCGTCGCCCTCACCTGGCACGCCTCGTACGCTGGGCCTGGGTTTTGTGCTGTTTCTCCAGGCGGGCTTTGACTTGTTTGTGGGACAGCGTCTCGCCCCTGCTCAACGCTTCTCGAGAACGGGCCACCATGTCGACCAACTCAAGCTCGTCGAGCTTAGCGAGGTCTTCTTCGATCCGTGAGTATCGAGCCGCGGAAACGAGCACGGCCGCCGGACGTCCGCGCTGAGTAATGATAACTGACTCATCCGAGTTGACGACACCGCTGACAATCTGTCCGGCTTGCCGCTGGAGATCAGTGATGGGGATAATCTTGTTCATCGCCACCTCAATGCATGGTTAAGTGTGCTTTTGACGCTGGTTGCTATTATGCGTTCTACTGTGCGGCGAAGCAAGCCGTGAGGGATTAGCGTCTCGCCCAAAATCGTGACGCGCACTCGGAGTCGCGTGGCTGATGGGGCGAGTGTCTTCCAGGGTCTACGATCGAAAGGTCATGGTTGTCGGCTCGCGCGTGCGGCCGCATTTTGATGGTCGGCCGCACGCTGTCCGATCTCTACGTCACCGCACGACGCCGTTAGGAGACGGCGCGGGCTTCGAGTGTGCGGTCGCCGGCCTGCTCCTGCTTCGGCCCATCAATTAACTCTTGAAGCACTTGAATCGCTCCGCTGATGCGCAACATCGTCTCGCGCACGTAGGCCTGCTCTGTTTCAAGCTCCCTGAGCCGATTCTGGCCGACCTCAAACTCCTTCTTCAGCTCATCCAGTTTGCGTTGCAGTTCTTCTTGCATATGGTCGCTCTCCTCCGAGTTGATGAAATTGAACTTCGCTACTGTAAACTTACGAGCACCGGAATCAGTCCTTTCCCCTTCTTCAAAGAGCCGAGCGCCTTCCCGACGATTGCCCCGGTCGCCCTGGGGAGGTCGAGGACCTTCTGAGCGTGGCCCCTGGTAGGGCTGGTCGTCAGCAGATCACCCACTTTGATCGGGGCGATGTCGGCATCGACCTTGCAGTGGGCGAATGCTCCCTGGGTGACCATCAGGCCGATCTGATCCGGTCCCACCTTGGTGATATCTGCTTCGCTCATCTCTTGAAAGGTGAACTCTCGAGCTTGAAGCTTCGCCGCGCTGACTTTCTTGCGCGCTGCGGCTTGTTTTGTCTTCTTGCCTTTTTTAGGAACCTTCGTCTCCGCTTCCGGCTCAGACTCGGGGGCAAGCTCGCCGTGAACCTCACTGATGATTCCGCAGACCCGGGTGTCATAGGCGTCCACGGCTATATCGACCTCCGGAATTGGTATGTAGTTGTTCAAGCCGTAATAGAGCGACGACTGATTCTCGCCGATCACAACGAGATCGCCCTGTTCCAGCGTCTCACCGAACTTGTTCACGAACTTGTCAACTACGCACCCCGTCTTCAGGGGTGCGGTCAGGCGGCCTGAGACTATCAGATCGCCATGCACCTCGAGGACATCCCATACCTGAACCAACCGTCGAAGCGGAGGTCCGCTTGCCCTGCCGAGAATCATCAGGGCGTTGAAGTTGGCGGCGTTTTCGATGGCGGCAAAGCCGTTTGCGTTTCCGATCCCGGTATGATTGTGGGCCGTTTCGCTGAAGTAGATGTCGGAGTTTGCAGCCCGAATAGCGCCATTTACTTCAAGGGTAGACGCCGGAGTGGTCGTTCCGATGCCGACCCGGCCTTCCTTTGTCAGAACCATTCTATCCGCGTTGCCAATTCTAAACCTGAGACTCTCAGGAGAGTTCAAGAATGTCACTCCCAGATCTGTACCAGAACTGCTCTGTAGAAGCGCATAGTTTCCGGCGGCGCTTTGATCCAGGGCGTTTGTCCCGAAAAACATATAGGCCGGATTGGCCGGCCAGGGACCCATCGATAATGCCCCCAACTGTATCCGTCCATTCACTGTCAGGGCTTCCCCGGCAGCAGCGGTTCCGATGCTGACGTTACCGCTCACGCGAAGGTTGACGGCATTCGAGTCAAGACTTCCGAACCCGCCTAACCGGATCGTCGAGGTCGGGAGATTGCCACCGCTGCTGTTATATGGGGTAATGATGGCCGTAGCCCCTCCATCGGGTGAATAGAAGGCCAAGCTACCGATCTGTGCGTCTGTGTCACCCCTGTAAAACAGCTTGGTCCTGACGCCGCTCAACTTCAGGTCCCCTGCGACCTCCAGTCGCGCTCCGGGATTGGTCGTCCCAATGCCGACATTGCCGGTGTTCGCCTGCACCAACATCCGAATGGCGTTGTTCGTTCGAATATGAAGATCGCTAGCAGTCATCGCCGAAAGGATCGCGGCGGTGTCGACTCCAATCAGAATCTCGTGAGTGTCGTTCTTTACGTTCGCGAATACTCCCGTCCCAGGGCCCGTTTTCCGCAAGGTCAGATTCCTGTCAGGGGCGGCGGCCGAGCCTATGCCCACATTTCCCTGGGTGGGATTCAGGAACAGGTTCCCCGCTCCTCTCGACTGAATCGTGAGGTCCTGATTTGCGCTGGAGCCTGTTGCGTAAATCGTGTTGAAGCCAAAGCCGATGCCCTGGGTCAGATTGTCATGTCGAAATTCAATAGCCCCATCTGAGGCCGCGCCGCTGCCCATCGCCGCGCTGACGAACAGCGCCTTTCCACCGGCCGCGCCTCCCGCGCCAGTCGCGCCTTGTTGTATGGTGAGCTTCGCGCCAGGCGTTGGTGTCCCAATGCCCAGGCTGCCGGTAGCCCTTACGACCGGAACCTGAAAGGTGAGTCTTCCATCCGCGTCATTGACCATTCGCGCGTTGAAGTCTTCGACCTTGCCTGAGAAATGGAAGTCGATATGAGGGCTTCCCGTCCCCGCGGTCGAAGCATCTCCGCCAAGATCGATCACGCCTTCCGAATCGGGCTGCAGCCTGCTGTTACCCCACTTGAGGCTGCGCACTTCGAGGTCGCTTGACGATGGGATCAGGCTGCTTGCGAGGCGGCGCACCGAGCTATCGATTTTGACGTCGCCGGCCGTGACTGTCACCAACGCGAGCTTGATAACGGAGCCGTCATCGAGCGCCGAGGGCACAGCCTTCAGTTCCGGCCGTTCGGTGGCGCGGGTGAACTTGTCTACCAATCCGGCGCCGGTATAGCGGTCTTCCTCGAGTCGCGTTTTATCGTCGAACGTGATGGTTATGAAGACCGACGAGCCTGAGGCAACCGCGCTGAGGTCAAGCGTCTGAGGCGCACGCGTGGGGGGCAGGACGATCTCCCGGCCGTCCTTATCAATCGCCACCCCGGCGCTCACGGAGACCTGACTTCCGCCGCCTTTCGTGACTTCGAGCCCGTTCACCACTCCCCAGGTGTGTAGCGAGGCGTTGTGCAAACGGCGCATGTCTACCTGATAGGCTTGCTCAGCCTTAAAGTCATCCTCGACCAGAAACTGAGAGGTGAAATAGATCGGGCGTTTTGCTTCGGCCATGAGTGATATCCTTTCGTCCGAATTGTTAAGTCGGGATAGTTCCTAACAACGTATCAACGCCCAGCGTGGACTGAACACCGATCTGCATGCTGGGGAAGCTTGTGTAGAGGTCGTAGAAAGTGTGAGCCGGCTTTTCCAGGTCTATCAAATCCCGAGCGATTCTCAATTGCCGTTCGATCGTCTTTCTGTCCGCCTGGTTCAAAGAGATGATCACCTGAAAGTAGTGCGCAACTCCGCCGCCCAGAAACATGTCCTCGCCGATCGTCGAATGGACGCCGATCTGCAATTCGTCCTCCGCCGACTCGATCACCTTAGGCTTGCCTTTGGTGAATATCGAAAGGAGGTTTTGCAGGTTCTGCTTTGTTCCTCGCCAGCTATAGAGCTGGATGATCTTCGATATGAAATCCCGCTGCTGGTCGGGGTCCAGGTCGGCCCGCAGAGTGAAGGCGGTCCAGCTTGCCAGCCAGGGCAGAAAATCGTCCGGCGTCTGCCTGGGATCAAACAGAGTCGCAATGCCGGCAATGATCCCTTCCAGGCTCTTCTGCTTATAGGGATCGCCGCGTTCGTCGGTCAGGTCCGTCTCCGCGTCGCCAATGAGAAGTCGCTCAAAGGCGATCAGGAACTGCCCGACCCAGGGGTCATCCTGGTAGATAGCCGGGAGGTAATCCATTAAGCTGCCTGGACGATTATCAGCCATAGCTCCTTCGGCCTCCCTATGACGTTGTGTTTGTCAGCGAAGACAAGATGGTTATGTCCATGTCGGCGGTACCGGCCGACACCAGTTCGTCAGCGAAAAGCACAACGCCTACAAGCACTTCCTTTGCGTCTTTGCTCTCGGTATCCGCATTCACGACCCGGCGCTTTATCAGGCGCTTCGGTTCGGCAACAAGCTCATCCACGGGCTCGTTGTGGTCGAGCGTCTGCGTCACATAGTCGACTCCGGGCAAAAGGTCGAGCAGCTCATAGACTTCTGAAACCCAGACGTTGCGGCCGAAGGGCCATCCGCTCTGGTCCTGCCCGCCCCGGATGGGATCGAAAAAACGGACGAGTTCGCCAACCACAGACTTGCGAACCGTTTCCTCGATTGCATCAGGTTTGAGGTAAACCGTCAGCCGCACCCCAACCTTGACGTAGCGAGGGCCTACAACGTGCACGCGGGTTGTCAACAAACGCCGGCTCTCGAGGTAATCGCCGACTGCTTGAGTCATCGCCGCATCAGGGATCTGACCGCCATCCGCGGTGGGAACGATGATGACGCTCATGTGGCCGGGCTTGTTTGATTCCCGCGCTTTGGGATCATCCGACTCGAGATTGCGGCGAGCGACGGCCCGAGCGCGCCCTATCCGGCTTTCGAATTTCGCGAGGACCAATTCCTCAAAGTCCGCCGACGTCACCGCGCGATTCGGCTTGCGAAGCTCCGCCACGACCTTGCGAACCTCGTTCGACAAATCATCCGAAGCTCTGCGTTCTACTCCGTCTATCAGCTTCAGGAAGGCGCGCACGTTGGCGTCGGTGACTCGATTCTGCCGGTAGATGAGCATTTCAAACAGATAGGCGAAAAGCTCGACAATCGTTATGCCCGGGTCGGAAGCGTTGTAATTCGTCCACTCAGGCGCGTGGCTCGGGATCGTCGAGCGCGCTTCCTGGATCAGATCGGCATACCGTCGATCATCGAGATTCGGCAAGTTAATGGGCATTGTCGTTCAACTTTCCCTTTGAGTACTACGCTTCTTCGAAATTCAGGTCGATCTTGTGCGTTCCCGAATAGACGAGGAAGCGGTCTGTCGCCCCCTCGCCCTCCGCCACTTCGACGACATCGAGCAGGCGCACGTGATCGACTCCCGGTATAGCTTCGATCAAGGCGTACAGGTCCGACTTGTGCGGCTTGCGGCCAAAGTCCCATCCGGTGCCGTCCAGTCCACCCGTGATGGGATGGAGGAAGCGAGAGAGCTCTCGAGAGACAGCAAGAGCAACTTCCCCGGCGCCCTCCAACGAAGCCAGGGCTATTCCCACTTCGACGCTGACGCGTGTGTACTGGGGACCGACGACGACGAGGTCCGCAACCGGAATCTGTCTGGCCTCGATGAACGCGCTGACGCGTCTGATCAACTCGAGTCCCGGCGAGGGTCTGGCCTCGGCCGAGCGCGGCACAATGATGAGGCTGACCGTGCCAGGAGCGAGGCGGCTGCCATCCGGATCGCTCGCAAGGTTGGAATTTGGGACGCACCGCGAGCGCGCCACCTCCGACGAGGCCAGCATCGCAAGGTCTTCGAAATCTTCTACCGTGACCGCTCGGCCGCGATGCCGTATGGCGCGGGGGGCGCGCTCAAGCAATGATTCGAATGTCTCCGCATCCGCCCCGCCGGTGGCCGCAAGATGGTTAGTGGCCTTCTCAACATAAGGCACGGTGGTCTTCAGTTGGCTGATGGCGCCCGCAGCCTTATTGCCGGAGGCGCCGCCGCCACTCCTGTAGCGCGCCAGTCGAATGTTTCCGCTTCCAACCGGCGGGATCATCCCGCTCAGCCCGTCGCCGAACCTTACCTCGCCTGTAAGATAATCGATCACGTAATGGCGGTCGCGGGCCCCCGATCCGTGAAAATCCGGGACACGGCTCCAGCGCACCCATATCTCTTTCGGACGCCCTGTCTGGTCTTTCACTATCGAAATGGCGTCGTCACCTTCCTGCTTCTTGATCTTTACCTGCTCGGCCGCCGGAGGCATTTCGGGCTCGCGGACTTCGAGCTGCTCGCCCGCAAGCACCGGTGCGCGAGAGGCGCGCGCGACTTGATCTCGGGTCCCATCGCTGGAGCCCACTAGTTCGTTCTTGATGGTGACCGCCTGGGAGGCTGTGATCGTGTTGAGCAGCAGCCTGTGCAATACGGGATCGAACCAGTACCTGCCGCCGGTCCAAACGGCGCGTACCCAGAATCTATCCAGTCCAAACTCGGTTCGTCTCCGGAAGTCCGACGGACCCAGGAACTCAAACAGACCCGACCTGCCGAAGCTCTCCGACTCGTCATTGAGAAGCAGCGTGGACCATTCCTCGCGGCTCGAGTACTGCCACGAGAGCTGCGGGCGCTCGCCGGCTGGAACCTGATCTCCTACGAAGGTCTCGAAGGTCGCTGCATATTGGACGGCCGGATCAGATTTCAGTCTGAGCACGAGAAAACCTCGGTCGCTCTCCCCGATCTGTGCGTTGGGCGGAATAGTGACCGCCACGACGAGATCCGTCGTCGAGCCCGGGTCAACCTCGACGTTCGTCTGTTGAACGACGGAGTCCCAGGCGGTTCCCACGGCGTCCGGGACATATGAGACCTGCTCCAGGCTCGGATTGGTAATCAGAAACCGGTGAACAACCTGCGCTGGTTGCGCAGTCGCAATGCTGCTGCGTAGCGGCGAAACCGGGACGAATTGCTCACCTTGCTTGTACTCGTCGCCGACGGCAAAGATGCTGATCTTGCGATTCGGAAAGGTTGTGGCCGCAGCGGGTAGCTCAAATCCAAAGTGGATCGTGGGTCGGATATCGCGCGTCGAGCGGAACGGACTGAACTGCTTGCCGGTCACGTTCTCGATCTCGAAGTCATTGTCCGCCAGGACGGTATCCGGCGAGCTCGATTCAGTGACCGTGTAATCGACGGTAATCGCGCTGATCGAAGGCGGAGCGTAGGTGGCCGGAGTGAGCTGAAATTCTTTTAGTCTGGCGTTAGCATCGATCGGATCGTAGCGCGCGTCCGACCCGTAGTTGCCGGACAATATACGAACTCGGACCCAGAAGCTCTCAACGCCGTTGATGCTCCTGGCGACGGGGCGAGCGGGAAGGACGAACTTTACGATCCCACCCCTTCCGTCTTCTCCGTTTTTTGTGAATGCATTTGTCGTGTCGCTGGTGGGGATCAAGTCAACCCACCTTCTGCCGTCCCATGATTCCCAGCGCAACACAGGATTGCCTTTGAAGGTGGTCGGAGGCACCGACGAGCCCACAGCGCCTTCCGGGTTGGAAAGCATAACGCTTACAGTGACGTTGGTTCTTCCATCGGAGAACGCCTCATCGACAGCCAGGTATAGAGCGTCTCCCACGCGAGGTTTCTCTCCGAAGGGGAAGAACTCTTTGGTTGTATCGACTGGGGCCGAGTTGGTGAACGCGCTGTCGATCGGAAGGTCATTGCGACTCGACGTGGCCTTGATGTTGATCGCCTCGATGGCCGGCAAATCGATTGCGCGAACCATCCCCTGTCGCTTCTCAGCAGATGGCGTGATCGGCGTGAGCAAGCGGCAACGAAGCCACCCTCTCTCTGACCCTGCGATGGTCCTTCGCACAAACGGCAAAAGGTTTGTGAATACAACCTCGGTTATGCCCCCGCGAGGCACAGTCGAAGTAGTTGTGGAATCGGGTGAGATGAGGGTCCAATGGGCTCCATCCCAGATCTCCCACGCGACGGTAAATGGATTGGGCGTCTGGATTGCTCGACCGCTGTAGGTCAGGGTCAGACCACTGAGACCTGGATGGCTGAACAGAGTCCTGTGTCCGATGTAGAAGGCGTGTTCGATGTCGCGATTGCCTAGAAAGGCCGGAACTCCGTGTTCGGATGTGGATCCCGCGATGAAGCTGAGGTCGGCGTACTTGTCCTGGTCGGGATTGCGCACGAAGATTGAGCTCAACTGTGCGGCGGTGACCGTCAACTCTCGCTCGGTTTCGAAAATTACCGGGTTCTTTTCCCCTTCGGCCGGCGCGGCCGCGACCTGAGTACCGGGAGGCACGACACCATCCGCAGCGCTTCCCGCCGCGAGCGAGAAAGTAAGCGGCACCCGTGCCGGCTGGGGCGGCGTTAGCGATGCCCCGAGCAGGTCCAGAAAGGCAAGAAAGTTCTTCTGTGGGACCTGGTTCAGCCGCTCGATCAGTATTTCGGCGAAGCGTCCGAACGTGTTTGCCAGTGCGGACGCAAAACCTCTAGTCGGGTCGAGCTCCGGCGCAACAGCTTTTAACAATTGGCCGACCTGATCGACGACTTCTGATGCCGTTCGATGGTCCACCCTGGGGGCTTCAAGCGTCACTACACGGCGCTCCTTTCCAGATAGTATGGATAGACAAGATTGAAGACGTTGTTCGTCGCCCGCACCTGGTAATCTATGCTGATCATCATCACCTCGCCGCCCTGCTCGGAGCTTACTTGAACGTCGAGCAGATCGATGCGCGGTTCAAAGAACAGCAACGCCTGCCTGACCTCCTGCGCAACGCGGCCGGCCGTTGATGTCGAATTGACTTCGAATACCAGATCGTAAATGCCGCAGCCGAAGTCGGGCCGCATCACCCGTTCTCCTTTGGCCGTGCCCAGGATGATCCAGATCGACTGGCGAATGCTCTCTTCATACTTCGCCTGTTTAATGAGCGTGGTCTCCTCATCCACCTCGATGGGGAACGACCAGCCGACACCGAAAAAGGGTTTAGACATTGGAGTCTCCGTCATCCAATCAAAACCGTGCCGGCCGCCACGACAGTTCCCGCGGGCAGATCGGCCGGATCATTGCACGTCTCTGCGGGGTCGCCGTTGCGCGCAGCACCCTTGCCGTTGATCTTCACAGTGGCGCTACCAACTTTTATGGTGCCCTTGTTCGAGGGCGGCTTCTGAAAAGAAGTGCCAGGCGGCGTGGCGATGTGCGCCGGCGTATTGTCGGCTGTGCTGTCCACCGTCGCCGCGGGCATCCCCATAATGTTGACATCGCTGCTCAATGCCCCGCTGATAATGCCGGTAAACGGATGCGGCAATGGAGTCGGCGTTGGCGGAGGCACCGGAACCATTACTATGTGCGTGTCGGTGGCGACGATCTGGTCGCCCTTCTTAGCGGCCGGTTGTCCCATAACTCAATTAATGTTTACCGTCGCTCCTTTGATGTTCATCGTGCCGGATGCCTTCACATCCAGACCGGCGCCTGATTCCAGCTTCGTGTCGGCCGACGACTTGATCTCGATCGTCTTCGCGTCGAGCTTGATTGCGCCTTTGGACGCCGAGAGCACGATGTCTTTGTCGCTGGTGATGGTGATAGTGTTGGCCGCAGTGTCGACGACCAGGCTGTTCTTCTCGCTCTTGTCGACAATCTCGATCTTCTCTTTGCCGTCCTCGTCAGTCAGCCGGATGACATGGCCGCTGCGTGATTTGATGACGCGAACATTATTTTTCCCGTCGTCATTCTTTGCCGGGGGTACATCTTTCCCGTTCCATAACGCGCCGACTACGTAAGGGAAGCGCGGGTCTCCGTGTTCGAACGCCACCAGTACCTCGTCTTCGACTTCAGGCAGGAAGTACGCTCCACGATCGTTTCCTGCCATGGGGGCAGCCACCCGGGCCCAATGGCTTTCGTCTTCGTCACTCAGCCAGGGAAACTTCACCTTCACCCGACCAAGCCCGTCAGGGTCCTGGTTGTTTGTCACCAGCCCGACCACCACTCCATAGATCCGGTGCAACGTCGTGTCTCGCTTTTCGACGTCCGTGAGCAGATCAAAAAGATTCACGAGGCGCTCCTCCTCACCGAAAAATGAGTGCGGTAACCGCCGGCGGCATCGATGCGATGTGCGGCAGACGCGACGTAATACTGTCCGCTGAAGCGCTTGCCGATACCGTCTATCTTGATCACCTTTCCCGCGCGCAGGTCTGTTCGGCCAAGGCAAACTCCGTCTCCGGTGATGAATCCCAGGCCCCGCCTGTTGAACCGCGCCTTTGCGATCTGGTCCGCTTCGGCCTGAGTCATCACAGGCTGCGCGCTCATCAGCGAGATCGCCGACCCGAAGGCGTCCTCGGCTACCTTGGGACCGCTCGCGCTTCCGCCCATGGTCGAATTCTCATCTCCTGTCTTCGATTTTCCGATGACCTCTTTCTTGTCCTTGGGACTCCAGCCACGCACGTTCACTTCGCCTACCTGTCCGAATGAAGTGAGGCGGGGGTAGAACTCCAGAATATGATCGCTCAAAGTGAAGGTGAGAATCTCGCTCTGGTCATTGGGCACCGGGCGGAATATGAGCTTCTTGTCGTCGACGACAACCTCGAATTGGACGAGCCGCGCGCGTTCCTGGATGAAGTCGAGATCGCTCTGGTTTGCCTGAAAGACGTAGTCGTGGGTGACCTGGCTGTCGGTGGCTTCCGCGGTGAGGCCGGCTTCACTGGCTATCTGCGAAGCGATATCGCTGTCTTTCTGCTGCACGAAGGTTCGTGTCTTGCGCCCTCTTTGGAGGCGGTGGCGCCGGTCGTAGCCGCGCACGGTGAGTCGAGGCGATCGGTCGCAGGCGAAGTCCGGCTCGAGCGCGGTGATCTCGCCTTTGATCAGAGTCTCCAGGTCTTCGGCGTATCCCATCTTCACCTCGACTGCTTTGCCGACGGCGAAAAGGCTCTCGTTGTCGATCCAGGCAGTTAGTTCCGCCTCGTCATCCGAGCCCATGATCTCCAGCGCGAACATGCTCGGCAGGTAGGCGCTGTCGTCAACCGTGACCGAGAGGACGTGCGTTTTGGCCTCGACCGTCAGCGGACTGCCGTCAATAATGGCGTCGAAGCCGGGGATCAGCGGATTCTCGAGATCGGCAATCGGCATAACTCTGCTTCACCGGGTCTTGGGGATGTTCAACGCCCGCCCGATTTGGAGTTGGCGCGGATCATCCAGGTGATTCGTGTCGGCGATCAGGCGCCAGCGCGACGGATCGTTGTATGCGGTCGCCGCGATGCTGCTTAACGTGTCCCCGCGTTTGACGACGTGCGTTGTGAACTCTGGATCGGACTCTCGCTGGCCTTCTTCCCAGCCCTTGAACTCGAGAAAGGCGACAGTGAGTCTTGCGCGCACCGGCGTGCCGTCTTTCTCGAATAGCGTGAACTCTTGTACAAGGTTCGTGACGACGCCGGAGAACGGGAAATCGGGGTTTGCCGTCGAGTCCCTGCCCCAGCTAATAACGCAAACAGGCGGACGCTTCTTCTTGTTGTCGCGCTTTATTCGAGTAAGCGCGACGAACTTGTTGGTGAGATCGCGCACGTCCTTAACTTTGTTTCCATCAGCGGTCGGTTCGGTGACGTCAAAGAAGAGGTTGAGGGTGAGCGTCCGGCCGCCGCCGCCTGCAAAGGTCAACAGCGGCACGTTCAGGTCGCTCCTGGGTGAAGGTGTGTAGGTCACCGGCTTCGTGATCGAATAAGAGGTGGGATTGAATTGCACCTCGATCGGATCTTGACCTTGCGGCGTGATTTTCAGCTTTGCCGGCCTGCCGGCTATGTCTGGCGGCATTATTCGATCCCCCTTCGCTCGCGTTCCACTGCGAGGCGCCGGTAGAGTGCTCGTATGACTTGCTCGGTAGTCATCTTGAGGTTGTTTCCACCGCTGTGCTGGTCGTCGGACGCCGGCGGCGGCGCAGCCGTTGGATCGCTCGCGGACCTCGCGACATGGGCCGCGGAGTTATCCGTCTGACGCGCTACGACCATCGGAGCGCTGCCGGCTATCACGTCGAGTCTTGAATCTCTGGCGGCCGGCTCGCTCTTGCGCCAGATGATGTTTGGTCTTGATGGCCGCGCCGAATGATCCGCTATCTCCTTTGCGACGACCGCTCCCGGGATTGCTTCGCCCGGTGCTTCTTTGACCTTGGCGTTTTGCTCGTCGGTTTGCACCTTGCGCTGAATCATCGAGGCGACATGCGCTCCTGCAAGCGGAAGCGGAGCCGCGATAGCGGATTGCAAAATCTTACCGGGCTGTGTCGCCGGGTCACTGGTTGTACTTGTGCCATCAGCGGCGCCCGTCACTGCAAGCGCCCCGTGTTCCGAATAGCTCTCTCCCGATTTGTCACTCGAGGCTTTTCGCAAAATCAATTCCGTCGCCTTCTTGCCGGCGGTGGTTTCCAACGTTGTTTCAACTGCCCGCTCCTCGACCATGACTGCGGGCAGTGAATCGATGCGAGCCGCGGCCTCGGGCGCCTTGACGACGTGCGAAGCCGAGGTGCCTGTGTCTCTGTCGCTGAGATCTGCCCTCTGACTCGAAATGGTGTCGGTCCTTTCGCGCGCAGCTTTCGGAGACCTCTTCGCCAGAATCAAAGAAGTCGAACCAATAGAAGTTATCGTTGGAGTCTTCTCTTGCGGATTTCCGAACGGCGAAGGAGAAGGGGATCCGGCAACGCCTCTGTCGCCGGAGTCTTTCGCCGGCGGAACGGAGAGAATCGTATTTGGTTCGCGGGTGCTGTCTACTGCCTTCCTGGCAAGAACAAAAGATGGCGGTGCGGTTGAGGCCACTGGCGCAGCGGGATGATGCTTCGCCTGCGGATCGCCCGCCAACGGAGCAGGAACACCTGATGGCGTTTCTGGAGCAGCAGCCGGCTGATCTGGATTCAAATCCACCTGCGGAGGGCGGCGACGGATACGAAGCTTGCCTTGAGGTGCTGAGGTTGAAGCGTTCGACTCGCCCTCGGAGTTCAGGCCCGCAAGTTTCTCCTGGCGCAATGGAGGCCGTTGGGCAAATTGAGGATCGGCGGTCGTCAACCCATCCAGCTGCTCCATCAGCGGGCGGCCCATCACAAGCTCGCGGGTCGAAGCGGGGGGTTGCTCTTCCGCGGCATAACGGGCGCTCAATTGCCCGATTAGCGGGAAGGGATCCTGGGCCCAGCGGGCGATACGCTCGAACAGTAGTTGCGGGTGGCGCACGTCGACGACGCCGGCTTTCCCGTTCGACCGCTGGAAGAGTCGGCGGGTCAAGTCCGACGACTCAATCGCCGAAGCGCCCTTCTTTTCCTGTTCCTGATTCCCCATCTTCAGAAGCCTATGTCGATTGATCCTGCGATCTCGGCGCCGAAGCCAGCCAGCACGCCCGCCGCGGTCGGACGGCTCAGACCTTGATGAACCAGCTCCACGCTTTCGAAGGCGACGGTCGACGACTCGGCCCGCAGATCAGGTCCCGTCCACTTCGTCGGGAAGGCCCCCTTGAAGTTCCACCAAAGGACCGGAATGTGCATTTTGTTCAAGAGGTAGATAGTCCCGTTCCTGCGAACCACGTCGCCTTGAGTCACGCCCTGATGCCAGGTCCACAATCCCTCCATCAGGGTCAGGCCGTGCTTGAGGATCAGCGGCGGGTACTTTGTCCGCCCCCTGAACTGATGCACGTAGTCATTGAGGCCACCCTCGGAGTAGGTTTCGACTTCGACTTCGACCATCAAGCCGCTGCATTCGGAAAACCCTCCCACGAGGATGCCTTCGATCTCTACGAGGAAGTTGAAGGCGTGATAAGGATCGAGCCGAACGCCCAGCAAATTGGTTGCAAGCGCGAACGCTGCGTTCATCGGAAAAGCCATAAGAGTCGTCTCCTTTGTTTGAGACTCATTGCCCGGTTTCATTAACAGCTCACTTCAGTGAGGTGTTTTTCTCGATGTGTAAATGAGATGAATGCAACGTACGACCGCCAGTTTCATTGACCACCTCACTTCAATCAGGTTTCACAATAAGAAGCCCCAATCCAATTCGCTGTTACTGTCCATTACTGCCCTGACTGCTCGTTGAGGCGCTGATTGATTCGGGCAACTTCGCTCACCCACTTCTGGCGTTCGAAGTGGTCCATCTCGACAATCTCCTGCTGCGGCCAGTGAAAGTGATACGCAATATACGCTACCTCTTCATAGAGCCGTGCTATGGGGTAGCGCCAGACCCCCCCAGGCTGCTGATCTCCACCTCGAACCTCTGCTCGCAGTGCGGACACTGCGTCTGAACCCGGCTGTGACCGTTCTCGTTGATGCGGCGGTAGAACTCCTGCAAGTAGGCCAGGTCCGCAGCATACAGCCCCTCAATGGTCTTGGGGTTTATGTATTCGAGCGATCCGAGCCTGCTGATCACTCGCGCCAGCAATATGATCAATAGGTATGCAGGATTTCCCTGGACTCGAGGATCCCTGAGCGGGCCCACCTCATCAATCGCAGTGGCAAGCCGCATCGTCCCTTCCCTGTGCAGGTTGCCCTCGGCGTCCACATAGCCGACAGGCAGCGTAAAGGCGAATTCGGTTTGAAACATAGATCTCCTCTCAAGCCACAGGCCCGCGGAGTCGGCACGCTTCATTCAGCTTCTCACGGCCGGAGCCGTTCTTGCTGAGTCCTTGACCCTGGTGCCGGCCAGTGGCTCTCACTACGCCTTCTTAACTTCCTCGTGAGTCAGCTCGAGCGATTCGACGGCGACGGCAGTGCTCGTGGAGTTGAAGGTCGGTCCGGTCCACTTCGACGGCCACGCGTTGACGAAGTTCCAGCGCAGCTTCTCCTCGCCTTTCTCGTCAAGCAGAACAATTGAGCCGTTCTTGCGCTCGGTCTTGCCATCGATCGCGGTCAGCCGCCACTTCCACAGTTCATCGGAATTAGTAATGCCCCGCTTGAGCGTGATCGCGGTGTACTTGTTCAGCCCGGTTAGCTTTCTGACGTGGTTCGGGTCGGTGCCCTCCCGGTAGTCCACCGGGTCCGTGCTCGCATCCAGTCCGCTAACCTCCTGAAAGCCGGCCTGCGTGATGCCGTCGATCTCAACCAGAAAATTGAAGCCGCGATATGGATCAACTCGCTGTCCTGTAGCCATAAGTTTTTCTCCTCAGATCAAGAATCCAATCAACATTCTCACGCCGTCCGTGGACGGCAAATCATCTGGGATCCACGCCGATGTGGTGAGTGATTCGCACCACGACGAACTCCGCGGGACGGCTTGGCGCCAGGCCCACTTCCGTTACAACCTCACCCGTGTCGCGGACTTCAGGCGGATTCGTCTCGGCGTCGCACTTGACGAAGTACGCCTGATCGGCGGTTCCACCGGCCAGGCCACCAGCCCGCCATAGAACCTCCAGGTATGCGCTCAACTCCCGCTTGATGCGGACCCATAGCCGCGCTGTGTTAGGCTCGAAGCTCGCCCAATTCATGTTCAGATCGATCCATCGCTCGAGCGTAAGAAAGAGTCTGCGAACGTTAACGTACTGCCAGTCAGGCTCGCGGCTGATGGTGCGTGCGCCCCAAACCCTGATGCCTCGACCCGGAAAAGCTCGCAGACAATTGATCCCCTCCGGGTTGAGTTGGTCCTGAATCGCGTTGTCCACGACGATCTCCAGGTCGAGGGCGCCCGAGATCTCCTCGTTGGCCGGAGCCTTGAAAACACCTACCCGGGCATCGCTTCTGGCAAAGATTCCAGCCACGTGTCCCGAGGGTGGCACCAGCCTTAGGCCGTCAACTTTGAGCCACGGGAAATAGAGCGCGCCGTTGAGGGGTTCCTTCAGGTTGGCTGCGATCTGGATCCGCTGATCCTTGACCGTGTCCACTCCTGCGCCGGGCACCGCGTCCAGAATCGCCAGGCGGCCACGATGCTTCTCGCAGTGTTGAAGCACCTCCTTCTGCAGGCGAATGATGCCGGCAACGTCCCAGACCGTGTCCGACGTTTTGAGAGTCATTGCGTCGGGCATCGCTACGAGGTCAAGGTCCGTCACTGGTGCGAGAGACTCCAGAGCCTTTTTCAACGCGCCCTCCCGTTTGAAGGAGGTGGTCGCGTCGTTTTTCATCGCCGCCTGGCGGTCGTCGCCAAGATCAGCAAGCACCACGAAGCAAGTCACGCCGCCGTTTTGAAAGAACCCGGTAACCGCATCTGCCAGGTAGCTCCCTTGCAGACCCTTGAACCGGGCGTCGAACTCGCCTTTGCGGTTGAACGCGATGGGCTTGTTGAACGCGTCGGCGTCGGCATCGGCAAAGCCCACAAATCCCGGCACACCGGTGGGCAATCGAGGCTGGGCATTGAGAAAGACATCTTCCCTGTATACCCCGGGGACCTTATACTTGGGCGTCATAGCACTCCTGGGATCACTTCGTCTGGGCCATCTGGCTGATGCGGAAGATGACGAATTCCGCAGGCCGCACGATCGCAACGCCGATCTCGGTTACAACCTGCCCAAGCTCGCGCAACTCGGGCGGATTGGTCTCCGCATCGCATTTTACGTAGAAGGCCTCTTGCGGCGTGTTGCCGAACAGCGCTCCCGAGCGCCACACGTTGGTCAGAAACGCGGTCACGTTGCGCGTGATCTTCTGCCACAGCCCCGGAGTATTCGGCTCAAACACGACCCATTGCGTCCCCTCATCGATCGATTCGCGCAGGAACAACAGCGTACGGCGCACGTTTATGTACTTGAGATCGGCGTTACCATCTCCGCCGATCGTACGCGCGCCCCAGACCAGGATTTGATCGTTCAGAACCCGAATGCAATTGACTCCTTTGGGGTTCAGGCCATCCTGATCCGCCTTGCTCAAACGCTGAGTGACATTGAGCGCGCCAAACACAGCTTCATTGGCGGGTGCTTTATGTACGCCCCGTTCGTTGTCAACGCGAGCGTAGATTCCTGCCAGGTGGCCGCTGGGCGGAACCGAGATCGATCCGTCTCCTCCGGGAGTAAGCATCTTGGTCGCTGGATCGAACACCTTGATCCACGGGAAGTACCACGCCGCCAGGTCTGTCTTGTTGGGCATCACCCCCGAGTCGGCTGCGATCTTAGTCAGCGTGGTTGTGTCGTCAGCGTGCTCCGGGCCGTCGAATATGGCAAATCGGTCTCCCGTGATCTTGCAATGGGTCACTATCTTGTCGCGCACTGCGTCATCGAGAATGCCGGGCGCGGCGACTATGGCTATCTCGTCAATTGCCGAAAACGCTTTGAGCGCGCCGTCGAGTTCGGTGTCGGCCAGGATGCGCACGACGTGACAGCGGCTCCCTCCGTTATTGAAAAAGCCGTAGACCGCCTGCGCGAGGTTGCGATGTCCCGTGTCGATCGTCGGCGTCGGGTCTGCGGTCGCCGCGGCGGTCTCATCGCCTATCAGGTCTCCAAAGGCCCTGGTGAACTGCGACCAGTTCGTAATGAGCAGGGGTTTCCCGGCTGGAGTCGGAACGTTGAAATTAACGAACTTGGTCGTCGAGGGATCAGCCGCGGTCGGCTCCCTTCTGGCCACGCAGTGAATCTTGTTTGGCACGATGCCGATGAAGCCCGGCGTGCTTGTGCTGACTCCCGCGATGGCTTTTACCGCCGAAGGAACCTCCTCGACGTAGACTCCAGGTGACAAATACTGTGGCATAGTTTTCCTCCCTGGGGATAAGGCTTCATCCCGTCAACTTCACGTTAAAGTTCTTCCCGGCAGGCGCTGGGACGGTAATGTTTGCGTTCCTGGTGATCTCTCCCGCTTCGACGTGCAGTGTGTAACTACCGGCCGGCATCATACCGAGGGTGTAGCGCCCCTCGTCGTCACTGATTGCCGCCAGGCCGATCTCGGTTATCGAAACCCGCGCGCCGGCGACGGGTGCGTCGGCTGCGCCGGTGATTTGCCCGACTATTCGAAAGGCTTCCCGCAAGGTTGCGGGGTTGATCTTCATTTCAACGGGCGAGGTTCGTGCTCCAATGCGAATCTGCGACTCCGCGACCATTCTTGCGGTCTCGGCCTCGTGTGGCTGCATCGAGATGGTTGCAGTAATGCTTATCGAGGGACGCAGCTTGTTGCCAAGCGCGGTCCAGAACTCTGCCGGATTCTTCAGTCCGTCCGCGTGTGCCGTTATCATCGGCAGGGGAGGCGCCTGGCCGACCAGCTTCCCCTTCAAGGAGGACGCGGGAATGGTCGGGAATCTCGACAACACCTGAATGGCCTGACTAAGCAGCCTGTGCTCCTGGAGCTGCGGCTCCGCTCCTCCCACCGGCCATGCAGTGAGCAGATACGAGCACAGCACGCGTATCGGCGCTCGGTGAAGGATCGCCTGCCCGTTGTTGCGCTCAATAATCGGTTCGTTGCTTCTCAGTTCCATGTTCTCGCGAACATCGTATAGGTACAGATTGACCGTGGTTTGGGCCGGGTTGAACTGTTCAACCGGGCGATCGAATAATATCTGTGCCGCCGCAAGTTCGGGAAAGGATGCCGACAGCGTTGCGTCGTCGAGAATCGCTCTCAATGTTTCGCTAAGGTCGCGGATCATAATTAGACAGCTTCTCTAGTGCGCGATCGTGCTCTCCTTTGGTTCCTCTCCTCGAGGATGTCGACACATTGTCCCTCAGGTTTCACGCTATCACTTCGAAAGATAGACAGAAAAAGACTCCGGCATCTCGCAATTCACTCTCGAACTTGTTCAATATGCTTGAGCGCTTTGGGAATTCCCGCGATAGTTGGAGACGGTGCAAGACACCGATCCGGAATTGCGGAGATTGCAAGTCGGGCATGCTGTGGCCGACGAGTATCAACCGGTGTGGGTACTTGCCGCGAACGACCTTTCGCACGTCGTAGCGCATCAGCGAGATTATGTACATGTCGCCAGGCTTGGGAGCGGGCAATCCGGTATCCAGCAATCTGGCCTCAATCGTTAACTGCCCGCGAGAACCAGTTTTCTTGTTCCCAGACCTGTCTTTGCCATCAGACATCACGATCTCCCTGTCTGAGGTTGCGGAACCACTTAATCACTGACCTCTCCAATTAAGCTGGGCCAATCATGGCCCAGGTCGTCTCACTGTAATTACGACACGCCGGTTGAGGGCGCGGTTGGCAGAGTTGTTGTTCGGCGCGACGAAGTTGGTTGCACCGCGCGGTTCAATCCGAATTTGTCCCGCCCCCACTCCTGCAGTTACCAGCGCTGCTCGCGCTCGCTCGGCTCGTCGCCTGGACGAAGTCAGATTACCGGCAGCGGAGCCCCTCGAATCTGAAAAGCCTTCTATCATAACGGTCGAGGTCGGATTGGCCGCCACATCGGCAGCCGCCAATGCGATAGTCCCCGCTCCAGCAGCGGGAACGGCAGTGGCGCCGCTCGCGTAGTTATCAATCGTTCGAGCGGAAATAACTACGGGCGCTGCTCGGCGCGCGCTGGTGACAGTCACGTCTTGAGTTGCTGCTGTCAGGCTGGTCGTATAAACCAGGTAATAATTCTCAAAATCCTGAATCACCGTTGTAGTACCAGCGCCGGTGTTTATGGTGACACCTCCATCACGACGACCTGGGCCTATGAGTTGTGCCGTGACCGCACTCTCGGCTGCTACTGCTCGTTCATGCGCCCTGCTAAATCGATCCCTGCCGGCTACGGGAGTAACTCCATGCGCCTGGAAGTTTTCCTGGATTTCATGAGCGGCCTTAGCTACGCCATTGCCGGGCGCGCCGGCATCGATTGCGAGTATGTCATCAATGTCTATCTGCTGGACCCTGGTCACCGTCAAGTCAGAGGGTTGAGGAAACGCGCCTACCTGGACTTGCGGCTGTCCGCGCGCAATTATCACTTCTGCATGCTGCCTGGCGTGATTGATAATCGTAGTTAGTTGCGTCCGAAGAGCAGGCGATGGCGGGGCACCCGGAAGGACCGCGGCTATCTGAGTCTGGTTGTTAGCCACATTCAGCGTGAGCGTAAGACCGGCAGCCGGTCCGATCAGGCCCAGCAGCGCGTTGACGTCCGGCAGCGTGCCGAAAGTCACAAGCCGACGCTGGATCGAACGCGGAGCCTTGAGCCGTCCCACTCGGCGTGAGGCGGGCGCTCCCCCGCTCAAGCGAGTTCTGACGTCGTTCTCGACTGCCCTCCGACAACTGTTGTGCAAGCCATCGCTGGGAGTCTTGCGCTGGACAGGTCCTGTCTGCTGGACAACGTGAGTCAGCTCATGCGCGAGAAGCGTCCTGCCTTCCGCGGAGTCCGGCGAGTATCGCCCGGCCCCAAAGGCGACGTCTCGCCCGACCGTGAAAGCCAGAGCATTCATGCCTCTTGCCAGTTCAGCCGCGCGGCTATCCGTGTGAATGCGAACGTCGCTGAAGTCACAATCGAAGCGAGGTTCAAAGAAAGCCCGGGCGGATTCTTCCAAAGGAGAGCCTCCGCCACGAAGAGCGTTGATCTGGCCGTGCATGTCTCCGGAGACCTCCAAATTGTGCCCGCCGGCCTCCCTGGCCTGACGGCTTATCTTTTCCTCATCATCGTCTATGGCCTGACGGCTTATCTTTTCCTCATCCTCCTCTATGGCCTGACGGTTTATCTTTTGCTCGTCCTCGTCTATGGCCTGACGGCCTATTCCATTGCACTGAGAACGAGCCCGGCTGATGCCGATACGGCGAGCGCTTCCCGGCTTTGAAACTTCAGGCTCCGCCATGCGCATAACCTCGTCCGCCACGCGATCCGCCTCCTGCTCGAAATGGTCTCCAGGGTCACTAACGCGAAGTCGGGTCTGGGCCGTAATCGCTTTGCCGTCTCCCTTCTCATGCGCGAGTAGCCCTCTGCCGCGGCTTCGTTGGATCGCCGCGGTTGCCAGCCACTGTCGGACGAAACGGTTACCACGAGTGCGCTGGAAACTCAAAATTGAGTCGACCATTCCACTCCGTTCGGAAGCCAGCGGCTCGGACGAAGACGGCGAACGAGGTTTCGTTACCGTCGTCTTGTCGTTGTTCCCTTGTTCAGCGGTCCGCCTCGGCATTGGAGCTCTCCCTTTCAACAGCGGTGCTGTTCTCCGAATCCAAGTCCGCTCTGCCTCAACCCGAATCACCCGGGATCAAACGTACGACTCTAAGCCCAGAGGCGTCGGTAACCGTTATATACACGCGGCCAAGCGAATCAACCTGCCAGAAAGAATAGTTCGCCAGCCTCGATTCCAAAGTAAGCAAATCCACGGGAGGCGAAATAGTTTCTTTCAGGCTGCCATCGCTCTCATAGACCAGCAACGTGCCCACGCGCGCGGGCTCTTCACCGCCGTAGACGTAGTATTGCTCCTGCTCGTCCACGTGTATCAATTCCCACGCGTGCCCGCCGCTCACGTCCTGAGGTAGCCGCAATTCCAAACTGTCGGGGCCGCCGAGTGCTGAGCCGCGGTTCACCTGCACGACAAGGGCTTTTTCGCCGTCAACTCTGAGGCGGCTTAAAAAGACAGCTTGATCGTTCGATCTGACGACGATGTTATCGAATTCGGCAATTGGACTAATCCGTCCATCAAAGGAAATCCGGGCAACGCATGACTCCCTCCACGCATAGACGTCGGGCGATGCATCAACGCCTATAGCATAGAGCAACCAGCCATACAACTCTTCGTCCCCAACCAGCGTCGCCACATTCCCCTCCTCCAGATTGAACAGCCCAAGCCCACGCAGGTTCAGATCCGTGAAGTACAGAATGTAGATAACGGTCCCACGCTCATTCATGAAGAGTTTGTCGCTGAACTTTTCGGATGTGTGAACCCTTGCCACTGCTCCGGTGTCGCGGTCAATCTCGGCAATTGCTCCCGCGTGCCTGGTCGCGGGCAGGTAGAGGCAAGAGTTTCCATCCATCAACAGCCGATGAAATGAACCACTCAACTCGTGGAAGTCGAACTCCTCTTCCGATATTGGCCCGATACGGGACCAACCGGGCACGCCGTCTCTGTTTATCATTCGCAGCCGATTATTGGACTGGTTTGCCTCCCGCGACCGCACGTGCTCGAGCAAGTAACAGTTGGTGTCAGCGTCCACGACGTAGTCTAGAATGATTACCTCAACAGAATCCTGGTCATTTCCAGAAAGTGGAGTTTTACCGAGCACCTGGCCTGCGGCATCCAAGTGGAGAATGAACGGGGTGGCTGGTCGTGCCGATGCATCTGCCAGGGCGTGCAAGCGGCCCTGCGTTCCCAGTCGAATCCGAACGGGTGTGCGGACCTTCCGCATTTGGTCCGGCGATGCAAAGGCATAGGCTGGATAATCTTCAATGGCAAGGGGAATGTCGGTATTCCTGTGTCCCCAGGGGATCGACGAGAAGACCTCAAATGTCGGTTCACTCTTCATGCTTGGATCTTCCTTGCTCAGCTCCTGGCTACCACACCGCGCTCATCATGAAGGACGCGCACACACTTGCCCGCGAGAAGAAATCGAACCCACCGTCATGACCAGAGAGAGGTACAGAACTTCACCTGTACGCCTTTCATCCCCGGCATTAATAAAAGGGTCTCAATAGTCGTTTTCTCGGTCTTGCCGCCTGACGGCGTCCAGAGACTGATGATCCTATGCTGTCCCGTCTTATCGTCTTTCCCAAGGGAGAGTGCGGCATGGTTTGCAATCGTGTCGAAGATAACAACGTCGCCTGGAAGTGGTTCTGGTGAATTCTTATCAGCGGGATCAAAAGTGAGTTTCGAGGACCGGCATAGATTGCGTTCTACCTCTTCTGGGATAGCCAAACCTGCGGCTGATTTACCAGCAGCGCTCACGTATATGTCCTCAAGCTTTTTCTTGGCAACCAATCCGCTGAGGAAAGCCCCGAAGAGAAACATCTCCCAACAATTCATCGTGCTTTTGTCAGTCGGCGTTGCTCCACCCCCAAGTAACCACTTTGCAAACTCACTCTTCGCTGTTTTTGGACTCTTAAACTCACTCGCAGCGCTCCCAACCCATGACAGTTTACCTTCAAGCTTCTGCGTTTCGCCCAGGACACCAAGCTGAGTGCGAGCGGCATTCATAAATACTTCGCTATCGGCGATCCAAACCATAAAATTCCCATCTCGCATGTATCGGAGCATCAGGCGACAGGCAAGCAGCGCCTCTGCCCTGGTCATCTTATGTTTGCTTTGCCATATATACTTCGGGTTCATGTAGTCTTTGAACTCGCCCGTAGCCTCAATCTCCGCGTCGGTCAACTTCGATGGGTCGTGCGCCGCCTTCTTATCATCAAAGTCTGAAAGCCTGGCTTCTCTCTGAATCTTGGCGCATGCCCCCGCTCGTTGCTGGACCACGTGCGTGAGCTCGTGCCCCAGTAACCGGCGTCCCTCGAACGACTCAGGATCATATTGTCCCGAGCCGAACGCTATGTCCGTTCCGATTGTGAAGGCTCGCGCGTGCAACGCCCCTGCGGTCTCAGCCGCGCGAGAATCAGTGTGTGTGCGGACCTGGCTGAAGTCGTGGCCGAATCGAGGCTCAAAGAATGCGCGCACGGATTCGGATAAGGGCTGGCCACCTCCGCGAACGGTGTTGACCCTCTCTTCCAGATCGGCCGGCCCTTCATGATCGACACCGGGTGTCCCCCTGGTCTGAAGCGTCGCCTCCTCCTCTTGTTCCATCGGCAGACGCTGTGCCTCTTCTTCACAGCTTGAACAAATCCGCTGCACGGCTGACTTCCGATCCTGTCCGGAAATCGCTGCCTCCTCTGAAATATTGGAAGCGGACATACGCACTACGTGCTCAGCTACCCTATCCGCTTCTTGCTCGGACTCATCTCCCGGTCTGCTAACACTCAGCTTTGCCTGGATCAGCCTCGAATCCAGCATCCGCTGCACTACGCGATTGCCGCGCGCGCGTTGAAGTTGCAGCAGCGAATCGCGAAGGCCACCCGCGTGAGATCCCTCAACCCCATGTGTCGGAAGCATGCGTGCACGGCCCCCGGTCGCAACCTGTTTGCTTCTTGATTTAGCTGACTTCACTCTCATGATGTGGTTTATCAAGGGACCGGTTCTCGGGGTGTGGATCTCCCGGCGTCGTTCCATGCACGCCCGAGCTTCTGGTACTCGCGCCGTGCTGCGCCGATCAAGTGCGGCATCCTGATCACCTGGCCGTCGCTTGCCGCGAAGAAGGCCGCCGCCAGCGCGATGCTTTTGATATTCCCCCCGGCAAGTCTTACGTCTCGCGCCAGGACCGCGAAGTCTACGTCTTCGGCTATTGGCGCCTCACTGGGAAAGATCACTTCCCAGATTCGCCGGCGATAATCCTCGTCCGGGAACGGGAACTCAACGATGAACTGCATTCGCCGCACGAATGCCTCGTCCATGTTCTGGCGCAAGTTGGTTGCCAGTATCGCGATCCCGTCGTACTCCTCCATCTTCTGAAGTAAGTAGCCGATCTCAATGTTGGCGTAGCGATCGTGCGCGTCTTTAACTTCAGAACGCTTACCGAAGAGCGCGTCGGCTTCGTCGAAGAACAGAATCGCGGCGCTCGACTGCGCTTCGCGAAAAATGTTGTGCAGATTCTTCTCCGTCTCGCCGATGTACTTGCTTACCACCTGGGACAGGTCGATTTTGTAGAGGTCGAGTTGCAGCTCGTTTGCAATCACTTCAGCGGCCATAGTCTTGCCGGTGCCGGGCGGGCCCGAGAACAGCGCATTTAGCCCTTTGCCCAGCGACAGCTTTCTATCAAAGCCCCATTCACCGTAAACGATGTGCCTGTACTTCGCCTGATTGCAGATCTCTCTGATCTGCGACAATTGATCGGGCGGTAGCACGATGTCGTCCCAGACGTATTTAGCCTCAACCTTGCGAGCGAGGGCTCCCAATTTCGGACTGGATTGTGCCCGACAGGCAGCATGCAAATCGTCAACTGTCACCTGAGCAGCGTCAGGCGAGCGCCAGCGCGCCAGATTCTGCGCCTCAACCAGAGCATCTCGAATCTGGCCCGGCGTTAGCCTGAACTTGCTCGCCAAAGCGCCGGGATCCACGTCGAGGGCAATAGCACTGCCTCCCTCGAGACCGTCTGCCCAAAGCTGCTTTCGCGCTTTTTCATCGGGGATTGGGAAATCCTCAGAGATAAATACCTCTCCTTCCAGGAGTCCTAGTGGCTTCCAGGGCCGGCTGCCGCATAAGAATGTCAATCCGGAAAAAGTACGAACCGCCTCGAGGAGCCGCTTCAATTGAGGGCGATGCCGATCGTCATCGGCGAGCAAGCCATCGAAGTTCTCCAGGCACAGCGCCGCCTGTTGCAACAGTGCTTCGCGGCCAAGCAACCATATGATCTCCTCAAAGGGGATTTGCGCCGCAAGCATTCCGCTGACGTCGCCAACAACCAGAGGGAAACCGAGGTCGAAGCAGATGGCCTTCGCCAGCGAACTCTTCCCCGACCCATAGGGTCCAGAGAAGAAGAGGACGAGGTTCCCTTTTCCTGCCCTCGTCTCCTTGAAATGCGACCGGGCGAGTCCAGCTAGCCGCCCTCGTATCTCCTCATCACGTTCCGTCAAACGCGATGGCTCTGCGTGGGGAGGAAACAAACGAGCGACGCGCCCAAGTTGAGCATCCATTTGGCCGAAGTCGAGGAGGAAGTTCACAATCCGATCATCGAGCTTGAGAGGACGCGACAGCAGAGGAAGGGGACGATCCGGCAGGCTCTCAGTCATTTGCAACAGGCGATGCTTCAGCAGCGGGGCATGTTGGTCAAACGCCAACCGGGCTTCCACAGCTTCTTCTGTGGTATGGCAGACCAGGCTCAGGACGAGATCAACACTCGGACTCTTGCGAGTTACATCATCCTGCAAGTAGCCGTAAAGCTTCTCGTACTTTCGATCCAGTTCGATAGCGAGGCAGATCAATAGAGACTGCTCTTCAAAACGAGTGAGGTTGAAAAGCTGTGACAGGCGCGGCAGCGACAGATCTATGCCCTCGTTCAAGCTGATTGAGCGGCGCCGCTCGATCCGGGATTCAAGCTGGTTCAAAGACTCAGCTAAGGTCAGAGCCTTTGAGTCATCGGGCGGCGTGACGCTCCCGCCTGTCGATGCATCGTCGGACTCTTCAAGCAGTCCGGCTACTTCTTCTTCTGAGATCACCAAACCCTTGAACTGATCCAGAGGATTGGCCGGTTGCCGCTTGCTCTGCTTGAGCACCTCGAGGTGTATGAGCAAGTCCAGGCGCCTCAGCTCATCGGAGATATGCGCCCAGCTTGAAGGATAAGGGGTATCCTCGTCGGTCCTTCGAGGCTCTGTTGCCGCTTCTGGCATCACTCTTCTCTTGAGGACTCACCGCCAGTTTCGAGCATCCGGACGTCACTCTAAGAAAGTCCACACAACTCTCTCACCAGTGAGTTGGTGGCCATCTTCAAAACCCCTCCGGGCTCCGCGCATTACCACCTGCGCGTATACAATCACTCCCTGGCGTAGGGATTATGTAATCATAGCTTCACGTATTAAGATGTCTAAACTCCGGTGAGGAGCGTTCCGCTTCTGATTGTTTCGAGTCGGTGAACTCTGAGGATGCGGTCTGGACATAGCATCTTGTTTGATCTGGCCATCACCGTCGATTAGGCTCGCCTGCCGCCTTCAACCCCAGCCTCTTACCATTAAGGACACAAGACCAGGTGAGAAAGTAAGAATCTGGACACGTCGTGTTGCTGGTGCTCAACTGGTCTCAACCAGCTAACCACAACCATCGTCACTTACGAGCGCCGGCAAAACGACAAGTTTAAGGAACAACGGCAACAAGAAGTCGTGGATAGCTCCGCAACTGAACGAAAACGGAGAGCGATAATACAATAGCTTTACCCTCCCTTGTCAACAAAATTGCGGTTGAGGGGTGCGCGTCACGATTTTGCGCACACAGCCTGCCGTGGAATTCCCGGGGGAGTCACAGAAGGCAGAGTTGCCGCGGGGTCAGGCACTCGATTCCTCGATTCCAAGCGATGGATGACATCAAAATCGTGGAATCGAGTGCCTGACCCCGTCACCCCGTCTCTGGCTTCTCGCGCAAAATAGTGACGCGCACCCGCGGTTGAGGGCCAGGGGGGGTGCAAATAAGACTCGGACTTCCTGGGAGGTCACGGTCTTGACTCATTCACTCCACGTTGCTTGACGAGCGCCCGTCTCATTAACACCCTACTTCAGTGGGGTGCCTGGTGGAAGAACGTTGCTGGCGGAACCGTTTTAACGGTTTGGCGCGAGTTACTCCTTTTTCTTGAGAACGTAATCTCCCTGCCGCTTGTCAGCCACGACCGCCCACCCTTCCTTCAATTCGATCGTCCAGCCATCTCCTCGGATTGTTGGCGTCTCAGTGGCCGTGGGAGCGGATAACACTACGCGGTCAAATGTCGACGTTATCAAAGCCCCTTTCGATGCCGTCAGTATTCCCCAGACGTCCACGATCCTGATCTCCGGGTAAACCGAGCCGGAACCTTCGAGGGGTTGTACTTGATTCGGATCAAACTGCATGCTCATCTGTTGAAGCGGGATTCGGAGCAGAGGCCCCTCAACGAAGCGTGCGCGCATTTCGGCTTCACGCTTCCGTCGCAACGCATCACTCTCCGCTTCCGCAACTCGCAACGTGGCGCCGTCGTACCTCAACGCCGACGCCTCAGCGAGTCCCTTCGAAGGAACGCGCGCTTTCAATGAGAGGCTGTGAGCGAGCAGCGAACCGAGGTCATCGCCGGGCTTGAGCCCCTTGCGCCAGTTCGGACGTGCTTCATCAAGCAAGACCCCGTAGGCTGGACCGCTCGCATAGGCAAATGAACGCACGAAGGTTGCGTTATCTTCGACCTCGTCGAGCAGCTTTACGGCAAAAGCCGATTGACCCGGGTGCCCGCTCAGCTTGACCCCGGTGTACTGTGCCAGGCCTTCGTGCATTTCCAGCGCACGCTCCTCGGCTTCCGCATTCGCGAAGAGACTTCTGCGCATGAACCTGAACGTCAACGCATCGCTGATTGCCAAACGGCGCCGTCGCCCTTGATGAGTCAGCGCGCTTCGCAGCGCTCGCCATTCAAGTCGCAGCCAGATCCTGCCATCGAGCGAGTCGAGATGCGCATTCGACGGGCCCGTAGACGGGAAGCCAATCTCCTCCTGGATCCGATGCCAGGACTCGTGTGCGTAGAGCCGGCCACGATCATATTTGTCCTTTGGCAAAGGCCAGATCAGCATCGTCCATCTCACACCGGCCCACTGGAGCGCTGTGTAAGCAATATTCACTTTAGGCGGCAATGTCCCGACAAAGATCCCGCCCACAGGTTTGAGGAAGCCCTCAAGATCGCTTTGATTGGCGGCAACAGCGCGCGTTCGCGGGTCTGCGAACAACAGTGGCCCACATAACGAAACGCCCCAAAGCCGGCCGTCATCCACCGAACACAACGACCGGGCTTCGTCGAAGTAGTGCTTCGCCAGCGCCGGGTCGATGGGCTCGTCTTGCCCGACTGCAAGGCTTCGCCAGATCGACAGGTCCGATCCACAGAGCAGGCCCATCAAAAGAATGAAACAACAGATTGAGCGTTGTTGACCTGTTCTTCTTTGCCTATACATCTGTGAGAGACAGCGGTCGCGGTCGTTTCCCATCAATGTCGTCAAAGCCGTACTCCTCGGCTAATGCTGCCGCCACAAGCACCTTGCCGCTCTTTTCCATCACATTGGAATCCGACGCCAGTGCAACCACACCGCGCCCTATAAACTGCGGCGATTCAGAGTTGCTCAAGTCAAGCCAGGCGGCGGCCTCCATGACTTTTTCCGTTCTGACAAGTCCCGGGTACAGCGACACGACGGCAACATTGTAGGCCTTTAGCTCGTTCGACGTATCAGACGTCAGCTTGTCTGTCGCAGCCTTCGAGACGCCGTATGCCACGTTTCCCAAATGTTTCTGCGCCGCCCAGAATGAGATGTTCACGATCAGCCCACTCCGTTGACTGACCATCATCTCCGCAGCAAATTGACTGGCTACATAATGAGCCCGAACGCCGGCCTGAAACATAGAGTCCCAACGGCTGCGTGGTTGCTGCCAGAAGGGGCGCGACCAGGTGAACACCCCATCTTCGACCATGTTCTCGTAGCCACCCCAGACGTTGTTCACCAACACGTCGAGACGGTTGTGGTCGGCAGCAATCTGTCGAAAGACGGCTTCAACCTGCTGATCGTCACGATGATCGCAGTGAAGAGCAACCCCATGCTCAGCGGCAAACGTCAAGTCCGAATCCGTTCGCCCCGTGACATAAACAGTTGCGCCGGCATCGATGAGCTCAAGAGCAATTCCTCTTCCTACACCGCGACTGGCGCCGGTGACCAAAGCGACTTTTCCATGTAATCT
>DASYSA010000184.1:0-13402 GCA_036003885.1 Blastocatellia bacterium
GGCGAAAGCCGCTCCGTGCTGATGTCGCCTCCTTCACGATGGCTGACTATTTCGGTCGACCGTTTCAGCGCCCCGACTTTGCTCACGCCGGCGACGACTGCGAATGTCCCGCCGGGCTCGGACTGCCACTTAACGCGGAACTTGAAGTTGAGATACGGATCTATTCGTTGGGTGTTGACCGTGAACTGTGCCATTTCGCATCTCCCGTAAGACGACAGAGGACATTAAGCTGGAGGACATTTAAGTCTGAACCTGCCCCGCCTTCTGCTGGATCGTGATGATTACGAATTCCGCCGGCTTTAACGGGGCAAAACCGACGATCACATTGACGATGCCCAGGTTGATATCATTCTGGGTGGTTGTTTCAGAATCGACTTTCACGAAGTACGCGTCGCTCGCCTTCTGACCCTGAAATGCGCCCTGGCGGAACAGATTGTTCATGAACGCACCGGCGGCCACGCGGATCTGTCCCCAAAGCGGCTCATCATTGGGCTCGAAAACCGCGAACTTGAGACCGCGGTACAGACTCTCCTCAATGAATAAAGCGACGCGGCGAACAGGGACATACTTGTAGTCATCATTGCCCGAGTTATCAAAGCCATCCATCGTTCGCGCCCCCCAGCTCACGATACCTGTGGCGAAGACGCGGATGGCGTTGACCGCCTCCGGATTAATGATCCCGTTCTCGGGATCGGACATGGCGTGCTGGACGCCTCGGATTCCTCGTATACTGGCTTCGATCCCCGCGGGGGCCTTCCAGACTCCGCGATTAGAGTCGGTACGGGCCATCAGTCCTGCGATCGATCCGCTCGGGTCGATGACTTTCGTGGTTCCGTTAGTGGCCACCGCCAACCTCGGCCAGTAAATCGCAGCGTGGTCAGTAACCACACCGACTCTGAGGTCCTCGATCTCGCTCTCTACCTCATTCACGGTGGCCCAGTCGCCGCCATCTGATTTTGGGTCGACGATCAAGAAGGCCCTGCGATTCAGGCAGAAGTTACTGGCTGGGCCCCACAACGCCTGCCGTTGTGGATCCGTTTGTCCACTGGCGCGTGGGAGTATTAGCAGATTGAATAGATCTACCTGTCGGTCAATGACGCCGAACGCGTCAGAGTAGTCCGTCGTCGTCGGTACATTGCCATCAAAGCCGCTGGTTCCCGTCGTTTGGAAATCGTTACTGGTACCTGTGGCATCGAGGCTGAAGTAGCGCACGTCAGGTTTGTCCATCCCGTTGCCTGCCGCTCCCATATTGTAGGTCGGGTCTGTCTTAAAGCTGATTGCCGCTGTGTTTGCGCTCCCGAAGTTTGGCTTCAGCACCAGCCGGTGCCCGTGGACTGCCGCGGACCAGGCAAAATCGGGGTGAGTGGCGGCATCCGAATTGATCTTCTGCGCGAGAATCCCCAGCCGCTCCTGGACATGAATCAGCGAATCAGATTCACCCGTCTTCTCGTATATCTTTCCCCCTGGGCCGAGATTGACACCCGTGAACGAATGAGTCCCTGCACTGTCCTTCAGCTCGTACGAAGTAATGTCCGTCTGGTCCTGATCGGCCAGACTTGTCAACGCGCTGAGAATGGGCGTCCCTTCGAATCCGCCGAACCGGAAGAACAGTCCCGTTGGGGCCGGCCGCCTCTTCGCGTTACCATCTACCTCGAACCCTCCGCGATCAAGTCCGAGCTGCATCGCCCCGCTGATGTCGTTGGTCGTCGCCGACCGAAAAACTACTGACCCCCCGTCTTTGTCACTGGTGAACCGCAAATACTGGCGGCCGGTCGGGCCATTAGTGAGATCCACCTTCAAAGTCGCGCCCACGACGTTGAGAGCATCTTTAATCGAGTTCTCGAGGAATGTGAGGATGCCTGCAGCGGCAGGGACCTCCGATTCCCTGATCACTACCTCGACAAATGGATTGCCGTCCACGCTGACCCGGAACGACCCGATGGTGCCGGTGCCGCCGACGCCGGTGGCATTAATGGCGTCCTCCAGGGCTGTCTTTACTTCAGCCTTCGCGTCAACGCTGCTGTCGAACAATAGTCCGGACAGAGCGTACCCCTTGAAGGCCTTTACCACCGTATCGTCGAAGTCAGGCCCACGCTCAGCCTTCACGAGGGCCGATCTCTGGGTGAGCACGTCAACCGCGAAGAGGCCGCTGTCGGGATTCATGTTCAGGTTCTTGAAGACTGGCTCTCCAACCTCATTGAACCCGCCACGGCCATCGGGCACGAGGCGAAACACTCGGAGGTTAAACGACGATTCCGGCGTCGGTGTGTCGTAGTCCACTTCCAGGCGGATTGCATCACCAAAGCTGCCCGCATCCTTGGCACTGACTTTGAGGACCTGTTTCTGCGACAGTTCGTCTTTCAGGACAACGTTGGCCTCGGTCGCCCCATTGGCAATCCGCGTAATGAAGGCCTGCTGGCCGCCGTTGGCAAAGAACTGGCGGACCTGGTCTGTCATTTCGCTTATGGTCGTGTCCGCGCCGAAGCCACGCTCAAAGTCGGAGAAGCTGAGCACGCGACTGGGTGTCTTCTGGATCCCCTGCTTTGTCATACCGACAAATAGCGCGATCGACGTGGATACGCCCGTGATTGTGCGCACGCCGGATGGAATCTCCTGCACGTAGACACCGGGGAAGCTTACTTGAACAGGCATCTTGTCCTCCTAGGCCGGCCTTATGTTCCTTTGTTCCTCCAAAACTGGACCCAAAGGAGATACAGTGGTCAAGAATCTCGCATTGGAACAACAATTGAGCGCGATATAATGAACAGCGTCGTTCAGAAGTGGCACTACTGTTTGAAGTCTCATCCTACTGAGAGAGTTCTCCTACATTATGACCGCTATTGAGCGGCTTCCTGCTCCGACATCTGCTCGAGCAGCGCGCGTATTCTCGCGATCTGTCGACGATTGATGCGATAATGAATCCGCCCATCCTTCTCCTGGCGTTCCATTACCAACCCCTGGGACACCAACTCTCCGAGCGCAGACTTGACTTGCGCCATTGTGCGTTTGATGTCTTGTTCCAACAACCACCACTGCAGAATGCCTTCCATCGTATCTTGCGCCCTGGGATGCGCGGCCAGATACGCCAGGATCTCCTGAGCGATGTCCGCCGCCTCGGCTGTGCGCCGCCTCTGTTTCACGAGCCATCTTTCCCTTCCTGTACGACCTGTACTGCAATCTCCGTGCTATTGGAATGAGGCCCCGATTAGGGGTATTGAGGAAGCTCAACAGTCTCGTTCGATCCAGGCTGTAAGACTACAGGCGAGCTAAACACAGTAATGGTTAACTAACAAAGATATGATGAATTGTCCTGGCTGGTATGTCGATTTTGTCCTAGTCCGAGCCTCGGGACCTGATGGCGGCGGCTTTGAAGCAGTTGACGTCGATATGGTGCTTGCGGAGCAGTTCCCAAAATGCCCTTCGATTCTTGTGTGCCGCCTCTGCGGCTTTGGTGATGTTACCGCCGTGTGCAAGCAGGAGATCTTCAGCGTACATGCGCTCGAACCGGGCCTTGGCTTCGCGGAAGGAGGTTGGGCGCAAAGGCATCGCGGTATGCGGTAGATTCAAGTCGCGGTGCTCAATCACGTCGCGTTCGGCCAACGCCACGGCGCGCTCGACCATATGCTCCAACTCCCTCACGTTGCCCGGCCACTCATAAAGCACGAGTTGTCGCTCGGCGTCCGCTGAGAAGCACATCGTTGGCTTGTTGAACTCGGTGGCATACTTTGTCAGGAAGTGACGCGCAAGTTGCACAATGTCCTGTCGGCGCTCGCGCAGTGGCGGCAGACGGAGCGGAATAATATTCAACCGATAATAGAAGTCCTGTCGCAGCTTGCCGGTCTGCACCGCCTGGTCGAGATCAATGTTTGCCGCCGCGATGACCCGCACGTCAGCTTTCCGCATCTTTGCCGAACCGAGCGGCCTGTACTCTTTTTCCTGCAGAAAGCGCAGGAGTTTGACCTGGGCTTGCAGAGGCAGACAGTCAATCTCATCCAGGAACATAGTGCCGCCATCAGCCTCGCGAATCAGACCGGTCTGCGAACGCGACGCATCGGTGAACGCACCACGCTCGTGGCCGAAAAGCTCGTTCTCGACAAGCTCTGTAGGAATTGCTCCGCAGTTAACCGGGACGAATGGCTGGTCCAGGCGGGGTCCGAGATAGTGAATCACCCGTGCGCATAGTTCCTTACCGGTTCCCGTCTCTCCGCCGATCAGGACAGTGGAGTCGCAGCGAGCAATGAGAGGGATTTTCTTGACAGCGGCGCGAAAGGCCACACTGTCACCAATGAGTTTTTTGAATCCGACCTCTTCTTTGATTCCGTGTGCCGGAGTGCGACGCTGATGCACATGCTTCAGCAACCGCCGAACACGGGTTAGAATGTCGAGCGCCTTCAGAGGGGGAGTGATAAAATCCGCCACGCCAAGCTCGAGTAGGTTCAGTATCTCATCCGGTTTACTCGCTTCAGGCACTACGATCAGCGGCGGCTCTGCAACTCCTTGCATACTTCGAAAGAGTCGCTGGCCTTGTTTTAGCAGGGACGCGGGCAAAACAAAGCAGACGAGACTCGGATTACCGCCCAACCGCTGGTTGGGGGCAACAGGTCCCTTTTCACCAGGAGACAGCTTTTGAAGTTTGACCGTCCACCGCGGAACCGAGGCGAGAATTCCCCGTAGCTCAACGCCCAGTTCACCCGAGGGGCTAAAATCGAGTAGCAGGATGCTAGTCTCTTCCATCTCGGCACATTAGTGCCTCACGCCGGGATGCGTAATTCTTCGATCGATAAGCTGGCACCGACTCGCGCGACGGCTCAGAGGCGCAACAATCGCCTCCCCAACTCACGCTGTTATGTGCCACCTATCGGCTTGAAGCCACTCAGGCGATGGGACACGCGAGAGACCGGAGTCTCGACTTCAAAAAGGTTGCCCACTCGCCGACGACGATGGGCCAAAGACGCTTAAGCGAAGCATTTGGTGGTGACGGACGTTGGAGCACTCTTAACGCACGAGAAAATCTTGTCATCACGATTCGTACCACTGCCCGACCCATTTCGTTAACATTAATGTGTGGGCGCACAAAATGTACTCCAAGTGACAACCGGGTTCAAGTGAAAAGAGATTAATTTCACAGAGCGATGCGGCATCGCGTCAACCGGCTTGAGCATCTCTCCCTGAACTCCTGTGGACAGACCTGCGCAAGAAACATTATAAGAACCATATGTGCACGCTTTTGACTCATCGCTTACTTATGTTGATCCTGATCGCGAGTTGTCTGCTCACGGCGCCGGCAGGAAGTTCAAAACAGCCCGGCGCCTCCCCGGCTCAGAGCGGCCAGTCCGCCAGCGCCGCGCGCGAGAGCGCCTATCGGGCGAACAACCTCGGCGTGGCGATGCTCGAGCAGTTCAAATACAAAGAAGGCGGAGATCAATTCCGTCGCGCGCTTCAGCTCGATCCCTCCCTCTCGATAGCCCGCGTTAATCTCGCTATCGCTCTGTACAACATTCCGGATGTCGAGAGCGCGCTGCGAGAGGCGAAGGCGGCGACCGCGCTTCTCCCCAACAGCCCTCAGCCTCACTACATTATCGGCCTGATCGCTAAGGCACAGAATCGGATCGAAGATGCGATTGCCTCGTTTCAGCGCGTGCTTCAGATCGACCCGCGCGATGTCGGAGCGAACATCAACCTCGGCCAGATCTACAACGGCAAGGCCCGGTACCCTGAAGCCATCGTCGTTCTTCGCACCGCAATCGACGCAGAGCCTTACAGCGCAACTGCTGTCTACCAGCTCAGCATCGCGCTCAACCGCGGAGGTCAACGCGAAGAGGGCCGGCGAATGAGCGATCGCTTCCTCGCACTGCGAGAAGGAGGATACGGCACCGTCATCGGACAGAACTATCCCGAACAGGGACAGTACGCTGAAGCCATCAGCTCGACCGGCGCTGAACCGGGCCTGGTCGATCCGAAGGTTCCGGACGTTGTGTTTACCGATGCAACCCCGAGCGTTCTGCCCGCTGGAGCGGTGAAATCGCCCGACGCTGCGGCAGAGATCAAGCCGGTCTTCAGCCGGCGCTTTACCGCCGCGGAGTTCAACGACGCGGCCAGGAAAGAGATCGTCGCGTCTGTTGGTGGTCCAGTCACGCTAATCGACTACGACGGCGATGGAGATCTCGACCTGTTCGAGGCGACGGGATCAAGGCAGCGGCTCTATAGAAATGATGGAGGCAAGTTCGTAGATGTGACGGCTCAGTCGGGCGCCTTGAGCATTACGGGCAATGGCAGCGTGACAGGAGTGGTCGCCGGCGACTACGACAACGATGCGAAGCCCGACCTGTTCGTCCTGCGCTACGGCACGAGCACGCTCTATCACAACGATGGCAATGGGCGGTTCTCTGATGTGACGGCGGCGGCCGGCATTCCCGCCTATCCTTACCTGGCGATTTCGGCGGCGCTTGTTGACGTAGACCACGACGGTGATCTGGATATCTTCATCGCGGGCTTCGTCGACTTAACCAAATCACCAAGCGCAGACGCTTCAAGGCCATTCTCTTTTCCAGCTGACTTTTCCGGCGCGCCGAACCTCTTGCTGCGAAACAATGGCAACGGCAAGTTCACCGACATAACCGCTCCCGCCAAGGTGACCGGCTCGCTTGCGCATGCCGTTGCCGTAGTGCCGACCGATTACGACAATCGCCGTGACATCGATCTGTTAGTGGTGAACTTCAACGCCCTACCCAGTCTCTTTCGGAACATGCGCGATGGATCGTTCAGCGATGTTGCGGGCGAGGCCGGACTGGCGAAGGGAGCCTTCACGAGCGCCGCGGCAGGTGACTTCAACAAAGACGGCTTCACCGATTTTTATTTCGGCGCCTCCGACACACCTGGATCGTTTGCAATAAGCGATGGGCGAGGCCGCTTCACCATGAAAGCGGCTCCGGCAGCTGCATCAAATGTGACCAACGCGCAGTTTGTCGAGAGCGACGCGGCTCAATTCCTGGACTATGACAACGACGGCTTGCTGGATCTGGTGAGAGTCTCCGTCGGCGAGTCAGGTGGAGGCCTGCGACTGTGGCGAAATGCGGGTGAGTGGAGTGAGGTTGCTCCCACGCGCGAGACATCGGCGCAGAAGCTGTCACCGCGGGTGCTGGCCTCGGGCGACATTGATGGCGATGGCGACACGGATATTGTTATGCGCGGGGCATCAGGCGAGTTGAAGTTCCTTCGCAATGACGGCGGCAGCCGCAACAGGTCATTCAAGGTTCAGCTCGCGGGCAGGGTCAGCAATCGCAGCGGTGTCGGCTCCAAGATCGACGCTCGAGCGGGAAGCCTCAGGCAGAGATTCGAAACCTACGCTGCAACTCCGGCTCCCGCGCCGGCGGATGTGATCTTCGGATTGGGCAGCCGGGCAGGAGTCGATGCGGTGCGCGTGTTGTGGCCGGCCGGCATCGTTCAGGCTGAGACCGACCTCGCGGGTGCAACCACGTCTGTGAGCAATCAACTCGCTCAGACTCTGGTGGTCACCGAACTGGATCGCAAGCCATCGTCTTGCCCATTTCTCTACGCGTGGAATGGTGAGAGATTCGAGTTCATAACCGATTTCATGGGCGGAGGCGAGATGGGTTACTGGGAGGCGCCCGGCGTGCGCAACCATCCCGACCCTGACGAGTACGTTCGAATCAGGGACGATCAACTCAAAGAGCATGATGGTCGATTCGAGCTGCGAGTGACCAATGAGCTCGAAGAGACTCTCTACGTTGACCGGTTGCAACTCATCGCGATCTCCCATCCTTCAGACGTCGAGGTCTATCCGAATGAAGGAATGGTGGACCCGCCGCGCCCGTTCAAGCTGTTTACCACTCGCAGCGCCAGACCGCCGATTGCCGCAACCGATGAGCACGGCCATGATGTGCTGGCGCGAATTGCTCGACTCGATCGCAAGTACCCTGATGATTTCCAACTGCATCAGATTCGCGGTTATGCCGGCGAACACACGTTGACTCTCGATCTCGGGAAAGAGTCGACTGGCCGCACGCTGCTCTTGTTGACGGCCTGGACCGACTACGCCTTTTCGAGTGACAACGTCTCGGCCAATCAGGCCGGCTTGAGCATGAAGGCGCCGGCGATTCAGGTGAAAGATGCCAGGGGTCGATGGCAGACTGTAATCCCAGACATCGGCATCCCGGTTGGACGACCTCAAACGATGGTAGTCGATCTATCAGGCAGGTTTCTTTCTGGCTCGCGCGAAGTGCGAATCGTGACCAACATGCGAATCTACTGGGACCAGATTCTGGTAGACACTTCGAACGCGAAGGCACCTGTTCAGATGTCGCGGCTCGAGCCGTCGAAGGCTGATCTCAGGTGGCGAGGCTTCTCGGCGGAGACGACGCCGGATGGCCGCGAGCCGTTTGGATACGACTACCAGCGAGTAACCTTCACGTCACCGTGGAAGACCATGACGGGGCGCTACACTCGCGAGGGCGATGTAAGAGAGTTGCTGCGTCGCGTGGACGATATGTTCGTGATCTCGCGGCCGGGCGATGAGATAGCGCTGTCGTTTGATGCTTCGGCGCTGCCGGCGCTTATGCCTGGTTGGAAGAGGACGTTCCTGCTCTACGCGGATGGGTACAGTAAGGAGATGGACCTCAACTCGGCGAGTCCCGACCAGGTTATGCCGTTGCCATTCCACGGAATGAAGAGCTATCCCTATTCGGCGCGAGAGCGGTATCCAATGACTCGGGCGCGACACGAGTACCTGGACAACTACAACACCCGTGTCGTTCGAGCGCCGGTATCAAGAGAGCTGGTTGGCATCGAGCCCTGAACGTCGCGGAGAAGCTAATCCGTAGATGACGCAGATTTCGCAGATACGCAAAAGCCGTCTCCTTATCTGTGAAATCTGCGTCATCTGCGGATAGTATGGAGAAGATTAGAATGGAACACCTCAGATATTCAGTCGCTGCCTGCCAGACCGACATGCCAAACCCTATCGAGCGCCGTCAGATGCGAGCCAATACCGACCGCATCCTCTCGATGATAGATTCAGCCGTTCAAGGCAGCGCTCCGTTTCTGCCTGTTCGGCTCGTCGTCTTCCCCGAGTTCGCGCATGCCGCCCCCGTCTTCCCTACGGTTTCAGAACTGATCGAGAAGCTCGCTGTCCCTATTCCGAACGAGCACACCGAGCGACTCGAACAGAAAGCGCGAGAGTATGGAATCTACATTCAGTCGGGCACGATGCTGGAGGTCGATGCGAAATGGCCCGGAGTCGTGTTCAACACCTCATGTTTGGTCGGCCCCGAAGGGATCCTCTACAAGTATCGCAAGGTGAACACGTGGATACCCTTCGAAGTTCATGCGAGCCCGCACGACCTCGCCGGGTACGACGAGCCTCTGTTCCCCGTCGCCGACACGCCAATCGGGCGGATTGGGTGCGCGATCTGCTACGACTGGGTATTCCCTGAAGCTATTCGCCAGCTGGCGGCGAATGGCGCAGAGATTCTGATTCGGGTGTCTGCTTATATGGACCCGTGGGGCGCGACCGAGCCGATGAATTGGTGGACGATCGTGAATCGGTGCCGCGCGCTCGAGAACATGGCGTATGTAGCTGCGGCCAACCAGGGCGCGAGTCTGAAGTTCTATCCGCCGTACTCGTGGCCCGGCGGAAGTCAGGTTGTGGATTTCGACGGCCGGTTGTTGGCGGAAGCGTCGCCTGGGCCTGGCGAAAGAATCGTCGTGGCTCCCGTGGATGTCTCCGCGCTTCGGCACGAGCGCGCTACGCGGCGTGGGCATCACATGCTGGCTCACCTGCGGGCGGAGGCATATCCGGTATACAAACGTCATCAGTATCCGCCGAGGTTTGAAGCGACCAGGCTGTCCTATGAGTCAAACAATGAGCTAATCGACGAAGCGAAGGAACAAGCCACGAATTACACGAATTTCACGAATCGACACGAATCGACTTGAGATGAGATGGTGGCATGCGATCGATTCGTGTCGATTCGTGAAATTCGAACAATTCGTGGCCGCTCCTTAACGTCATCTTATTATCAAATCAATTTTTCTTAAGCACGTTGATACACATTTCCGGTACGATAAAAGACCACGGGGGAATAGACCAATGAAGACGATAGGTGTTTTGACGGGCGGCGGAGACGTTCCAGGGCTGAACCCCTGCATAAAGGCTGTGGTGTATCGAGCGATCGACGAGGGTTACAAGGTGCTCGGCATACGTCGAGGATGGGGCGGTTTGTTGAATTTCGATCCCGATGATCCTGCGAGCTTCGAACGCAACATCATGCCTCTGGACAAGAACGTCGTGCGCACTATCGACCGCACCGGAGGGACGATCCTCCACACCAGCCGCACCAATCCGGGAAAGGTGAGGCTCAAGGATGAGCCGGCATTCCTGCGGGACCTGGAACAACCGAGGGCAGAAGAAGGGGATCCACGGCCGCGCGACTTTACGCCTCACGTCTTGCGAGTCCTCGAGCACCTTGGGATGGACACTCTGATCCCAATCGGAGGCGACGACACCCTGAGCTACGGTGAGCGCCTTCACACTGAGGGCGTCAAGGTGATCGCAATACCGAAGACGATGGACAACGACGTCTACGGCACCGACTACTGCATAGGATTCAGCACCGCGGTTACTCGCAGCGTTCAGTTCATACATCAACTTCGGACCAGCACCGGCTCGCACGAACGCATCGCGGTTGTCGAACTGTTCGGGCGCAACAGCGGCGAGACCAGTCTCATCACGTCCTATCTTGCTGGAGTCGATCGGGCGCTGATATCCGAGGTCCCGTTCGATCCGGTGAAACTGGCCGAGCTCGTAATGCGCGATAAGCGGGCCAATCCGAGTAACTACGCTATGGTGACCATGAGCGAGGGTGCCAGCATGGTTGGGGGCACAGTGGTCGAGGTCGGGGAGGCGGATCCCTACGGACATCGCAAGCTCGGGGGGATCGGACAGCTTACGGGGGAAGCCCTCAAGAGACTGACCGGTGAGGACATCGTCTATCAGCAGATCGCCTATTTGATGCGTTCAGGAGCGCCGGACGCCGTTGACCTGATGGTGTCGGTTAACTTCGCCCACATGGCAATGGACCTGATCCTGGAACGGGTGAGCGGAAGAATGTGTGCGCTGAGGGATGGGAGCTACGTGCACGTTCCAATCAGCACGATGACGAGCGGCCTGAAGCGCGTCGACGTAACTGAGCTGTATGACGTGGATCAGTACCTGCCAAAGGTGCGCCGAGTCCTGGGCAAACCTATGTTTTTGTATTGAGGCTGCAATGTCTGGTTGACTGCTTCAGAATTCCTGGCAAATCCCTTCTCGGAGTGTCGGTGCGGTCTCACGACACACTCTCGCTATATCTAAAGGTATAGAGCAGCCTTGCCCGCTGGGCTAATGACAAAGACCCCCAGGGATCGATAATGGTTTCGCGTTCCGCGTTTGTCGTTTCGCGTTCAGTCTCCGATGACTGTTGTAACCAGGGATCGCCCAACCATGAAACGTTAAACGCAAAACGCGAAACTCGAAACGAATGACGCCTCAGACTGCACTGAAGAGAGAATTGGGTCTCGGCTCCGCCACGGCGATGGTGGTTGGAGAAGTAATCGCTGTCGGCATCTTTCTGACGCCGGCCGATATGGCCAGGTCGCTCGGCTCGCCGCTGCTGGTGTTGATCGTATGGATCGTGATGGGAGTAATGGCTCTGAGCGGCGCGTTCTGCTACGGAGAACTTGCTGCTCGATTCCCCCAGGCGGGCGGGGGCTACGTTTATCTGCGCGAGGTATACGGTCCACGACTGGCGTTCCTGTACGGATGGAAGTGCTTTCTGGTGATGGATCCCGGACTCACGGCAGCCCTGGGAGTCGGGCTGGCGAGCTACGCGGGCTCAATCATTCCACTTTCGGCGCTTTGGACGAAGCTGGTTGCAGGCGGCGCCGTAATAGTCATTGCCGCGGCTAATATTCTGGGTGTACGAATCGGCGCGCGGGTAATGCAGTGGCTTGCACTCGTGAAGATCGGTTGTCTCCTGTTCATTATCGTGTGGGGTTTTGGCGGAGCGCTGGGTGACTGGTCGAACCTCGTTCCTTTTGTGGCTCAGCGATCGGGTTCATCGCCTCTCTTCGGCGCGCTTGCCGGAGGACTGGTCGCCGGATTTTTTTCATTCGGCGGATGGTGGGATGTCAGCAAGATGACTGGCGAGATACGCGACCCCGGCCGCACGTTGCCGCGCGCTATTGCGCTCGGAGTGCTGGTTGTGACGCTGGTGTACATCATGACCAGTGCGGTGTTCATGTATCTGGTGCCCGTGGAACGCGTGACATCCGGAGAGACCTTTGCGGCCCAGGTTGGAGAAGTCTTATTCGGGACCGCGGGCCAAAAGATATTCGCGGCAATTGTTGTTGTCTCGGTACTCGGAAGCCTGGCTGCAGTCATAATGACGGCGCCACGCGTGTATTATGCGATGGCGCGCGATGGCCTGTTCTTCGGCGGGGCTGCATCGGTTCACCCGCGCTTCGGCACGCCGGCTCGCGCGATCGCTATTCAGGCGACGCTTGCATGTGTGTTGATAGGCCTCGGAACGTTTCGACAGATCATCGCTTATTTCATTTTTATCACGGTGATTTTCATCGGCTTGACGGTGGCTGCAGTCTTTGTGCTGAGGCGACGGAATTCAGACTCGAGCTACCTCGCTCCGGGCTATCCGGTTACGCCCATGATATTTCTCACGCTGGTGGTGATCCTGCTGGTTCTGCTTGCCGGGAACAACCCGATGGAGGCACTACTTGGAGCGGTCGTCGTAGCGCTGGGACTCCCCGTCTATCAGTTCGTTGTTCGCAAGCGACATTCGTCGCGCTGACGTAGAATGAATGGCGTGCGCGGTAGTTGAACTGAAACGGTCATGGTGGCGTTTGAGAAGGCAAGGAGGTATCTGTATGAAACAACTGTGTTGCTCTCTCGTTGTGAGCGTTCTAACGGGGGCCTCCGCGATTACCACACTGAGCCAGTCGCGAGAAACCTGGCCTCACACTCGCGCCACTATCAGGTTCACGCAGGGGCCGGAAACGCATTGGGAACTCGGTCAGGCAGAAACTGACGTCCTCATCGAAATGCTCGCCACATTGAAATCACGAGCCGCAGAAACCGAACAGGACCACCTGGGCTTCAGGGGCTTTGATGTCATCCTTCGTGATTCAGCGTTGCTGAAAACGGAGGAGATAAATGTGTGCGACGGCGTTGTCCGGCGCGGTGAAGGAAAGAACGCCCGCTGGTTTGAAGACAAAGAGAGGCAAGTCGAGCGGTGGCTGCTGGCAACCTGGAAGCAGCGGCTCGGACCTGGTGTGTACGATGGAGTCAAGATACAGGTAGAATCGAGCCGGCGGCAGTAAGATGCGTGAT
>DASYSA010000185.1:0-5211 GCA_036003885.1 Blastocatellia bacterium
ACCGTGAGCAACGCTACCAGACGATGTCCGACGTGGCCCTCGATCTGGATAGCTGTCGCCGTGAGCATGAGGCCGCGCGCGCGAGCGCATCGCGGGGTGAACGAATAGAAAGAGCAACCGCGCCCTCGCCTGCCGATATAAGCAAACGAAGGTCTCTTGCGCCCAATCGCGTTTTGATAGGGGCCGTTCCGCTTGCGCTCGTCGTTGCAGTAGGGCTCGTTTACCTATTCGTCTTTCGGCGTGCAACTATCACAGCGCCTTCCCCTGCGATTAAGTCTCTAGCCGTATTGCCGCTGGAAAATCTTTCGGGAGATTCATCGCAGGAGTACTTTGCTGATGGGATAACTGAAGCGCTGATCACCGATCTGGCGCAGATCAGCGCATTGAAAGTGATTTCGCGGACGTCGGTGATGCAATACAAAAGCACGCGCAGGCCACCGCTGCCGCAAATTGCCAAGGAGCTGGGCGTTGACGGGGTGATCGAAGGATCCGTACAGCGCTCAGGTGACCAAGTGCGAATTAACGCACAATTAATCTACGCGCCCACGGATAACCATCTTTGGGCGCGCAGCTATGACCGAGACCTTCGCAATATCCTTTCGCTGGAGAGCGAAGTGGCCCAAGCCATCGCCCGAGAGATTCAGGTGAAGCTGACGCCAATGGAAGAGTCTCGCCTGACTTCCGCGCGCACAGTTAATCCAGCAGCTCACGAAGCCTATCTGCGCGGCCATTACAATTATCTCCAGGGCCGCGACAATTTCCCCGCGCCCGCCGCCCAGGAACAAGTGCACGAGGCCATCGCCTATCTTCAGCAAGCCATCCAGATTGATCCGAACTACGCGCCCGCCTATTCCGAATTGGCTGGCTGCGAACAATGGTTGGGCTCCTGGACAGCTTTCGGAGTGCGGGGGAATCGCGTCGAGTTGTTCGAGGGCTCGCGCGCGCACGCGCTCAGGGCTATCCAGCTAGACGACTCGCTGGCAGAAGCGCATGGGGCGCTCGCTTGGATCCTATATATTTACGATTGGAAATTCTCGGATTCTCAGAAAGAATACCGCCGCGCGATCGAGCTGAACCCAGGCCAAGCCTACCCCGGTTACTACTATACTCTGGTGGCGCTCGGACGGCTGGACGAGGCGAAGGCGGAAGCCGAGCGTGGCATGCAACTCGACCCGCTCACGCTCGCGCATAAAACAGCCGCCGCAGGAATTTACAACTGCGCGGGACAGTATGACCGTGCAGCCTCGGTGGGAGCGCTTGGTGAGAAGGCGACGGGTCATCTCCAATTCGCCATCGCCCGGATCGAACAGGGCGCGACCGAGGAAGGCATTGCCGAGTTGCGCAGCATCGTCGAGTTCACCAAGGGGGACCCGTTTTTCGTGTCATTCCTTGTCTGGGCTTACGACAAAGGCGGAAGACGTACCGAAGCTGTCAGGTTGCTGGAAGAAGTGAAGGCCCGCTCGCATGGTCAACCGGTTCGAGCGGAATCCATGGGCATGTTGTACGCAGCAGTCGGCGACAAGGACCACGCCTTCGAGTGGCTACAGCAGGCAGTACAGGCTCGCGACCTCACTTTTCTGCTGAATGGCCGCTGCGACCCGCGACTGGAGAGCCTGCGCGGCGACCCGCGCTTTGCTGAACTCATCCGCCGGATAGGCTTGCCGCAGTAAGCAAACATGAGGCTGTAGTGACTTTACCCAGCGGCACAAAACTCGGCCGCTATGAAATCCGCTCGAAGATTGGCGCGGGCGGAATGGGCGAGGTTTATCTGGCGCAGGATACGAAACTGGATCGCAAAGTCGCCTTGAAGATTTTGCCCGCCGAAGTTGCGGCGAATCATGAACGCATGCGTCGCTTTGTCCAAGAAGCGAAGGCAGCTTCTGCACTCAATCATCCGAACATCATCACCATCTACGAAATTGATGAAACAGACTCAGGTCACTTCATCGCGACTGAGTTCATTGAGGGTAAGACGTTGCGTGAACGCATGCGAAACGCGCCGATGAAGCTTGTAGAGGTCCTTGATGTTTCAATTCAAATCGCCAGCGCTCTCGCGGCTGCTCATACCGCGGGCATCATGCACCGAGACATCAAGCCGGAGAACGTTATGCTGCGCGGTGACGGCATCGTGAAGGTGCTGGATTTTGGGCTGGCGAAACTAACCGAACGACTGCCCCCAGACTCCGTTGATACCGAGGCGCCGACAAGCTTCAAGACAGACGCGGGCACCGTAGTGGGCACCCCCGTCTATATGTCGCCGGAACAGGCCAGAGCGCTGGAACTAGATACGCGGACAGATATCTGGTCATTGGGCGTGGTGCTGTATGAGATGGTCGCTGGCTGCCTGCCCTTCGAGGGCTCAACGACGAGCGACGTGCTGGCCTCGATACTAAATGAGAAAGAGCCGCCACCTTTAGCGCGGTTCGCTCGGGAAGTGCCGGCCGAGCTGGAGCGGATTGTCGAGAAGGCGCTCAGGAAAGATCGCGAGGAGCGGTATCAAACCGCCAAAGACATGCTGCTCGATCTCAAGCGATTGAAGCAAAGGTTGGAGGTTGAAGCTGAGATTGAACGCACCGTGCCACCTGAGTTGAGAAGCGCTCCGGGCGAGATGAGACCTTCCGGCGGCCAGGAAACCATCTCAACCGCGCAGGCTTCATCCGCGCAGACCGCAGCGGTAGAAAGCGCACGTACGACATCGAGCGTCGAATACATCATCACTGAGATCAAGGGGCACAAGCGCGGAGTGGCTGCCATTCTGGCTGCAATCGTCCTGCTCTCGGTTGCAGGCATCGCTTACTACTTTTACTCGGCACGAAGTGGCAGTCGTGCGGCAATTGATTCCATTGCCGTTTTGCCTCTCGTCAACACGAGCAATGATCCGAACACGGAGTATCTGTCGGACGGTATCTCTGAGGCGCTGATTAACAGCCTGACCGAGTTGCGGCAGTTGCGGGTCGTCGCGCGCTCGACGGCTTTCCGCTACAAGGGACGTGAGGTTGACCCGCAGGCTGCGGGGCGCGAGTTGAAGGTGCGGGCGGTGTTGATGGGGCGCGTGCGTCAGTTGGGAGACGCTCTGAACATCCAAGTTGATTTAGTTGACGCCACGACGGGCGCGCAGCTTTGGGGTGAAGAGTACGAGCGAAAGATTTTTGATGTCCTTGCCGTAAAGCAGGACATCGCGCGGGAAGTTACGGAGAAGCTTCGGCTGAGATTATCGGGCGAAGAACGGAAGCAGCTTATCAAACGCGATACAACGAATGCTGAGGCTTATCAACTTTATCTTAAGGGCCGCTACTTCTGGAACAAGAGGAGCGACGAGGGGTTCAAGAGAGGTATCGAGTACTTCAATCAGGCGATTGAAAAAGACCCGAACTATGCTCTGGCCTACGCGGGGTTGGCTTCGTCCTACAGCCTGCTCGGGCACGAACTATATAGCGTGCTCGACCCGCGGGAGGCCTATCCGAAAGCTAAGGCATTAGCTACGAAGGCCTTGGAGCTGGACGAAACGCTCGCCGAACCTCACTCGGTGCTGGCAGATCTCAGATTTCGCTACGATTGGGACTGGTTGGGCGCCGAGAGAGAGCATAAGCGCGCCATTGAGCTCAATCCACGCTACGCAACGGCTCACCAATGGTACTCGCACTATTTGCTGCCAATGGGTCGGCCAGAAGAATCCCTGGCCGAGAGCAAGCTGGCGCTGGAGCTTGAGCCGCTCAGCCTCATTATCAACTTACACTTGGGATGGCATTACCTATACGTTCGCGAGTACGACAAAGCGATAGAGCAACTACGGAAGACACTCGAGCTCGACCCAAACTTCGTCCTCGCCCTCCTCTTTCTGGGCCAGGCTTATGAGCAAAAGGCCATGCACGAGGAAGCCATTGTAGAGTTTCAAAAGGCGATAAGCATTTCCCGAGGCAACCCGGTGCATGTAGCGGCGCTCGGTCATGCCTACGCGGTTTCGGGTAAGAGAGCCGAGGCGCAGAAAGTGATCGAGCGCTTGATAGAGCTATCGAAGCGGAGGTATGTCCCCTCATACGAAATCTCCGTGATTTACGCGGGCCTGGGCGACAAGGAGCAAACATTCGTGTGGCTGCAAAAAGCCTACGACGAGCGCGATAGCAGTTGGCTGGTTGACGTCAATGTAGATCCAAGGTTCGACGGCCTGCACTCGGACCCGAGGTTCACCGAGCTGCTGCGGCGCGTCGGCCTGCCGCAGTGAACGAGACGTGAGAGAACTGTAATGACAATCGCCGCCGGCACAAAACTTGGCCGCTACGAAATCCGCTCAAAGATTGGCGAGGGCGGGATGGGAGAAGTGTATCGCGCTAGTGATGAGAAGCTGAATCGCAGTGTGGCGATCAAGGTTCTGCCTGCCGCACTTTCACAGAATGCGGATCGGCTGCGGAGATTTGAACAAGAGGCACAGGCTGCCGGCGCACTGAATCATCCAAACATTCTCGCGGTATATGATGTTGGCGCGCATGAGGGCTCGCCATACGTTGTGTCTGAGTTGCTTGAAGGCGAGACACTGCGCGAGCGGTTGCGAAACCGCCTGGGAATACACGGTTCCGGCGTGCCTCTGGCGCAACGTAGAGCCGTCGACTACGCGGTGCAGCTTGCTCACGGACTCGCTGCCGCGCACGAGAAAGGGATCATTCATCGGGATCTGAAGCCGGACAATATCTTCATCACGAAGGACGATCGCGTCAAGATTCTCGACTTCGGCATCGCCAAGCTCATCGAGCCAGTTAATGAAGGCTTGGCGCAGACCGATATCGCGACGCGAAAAGTTCAAACTGATCCGGGCACGGTGCTGGGGACAGTCGGCTACATGTCGCCTGAGCAAGTGCGCGGCAAACATGTGGACCATCGCTCTGACATCTTTTCGTTTGGCGCCGTGCTTTATGAGATGTTGTCCGGTCAACGCGCATTTCGCGGCGAGTCGGCGGTCGAGACGCTCAATGCGATCCTGAAAGAAGAACCGCTTGATCTCACGGCGACGAACCACAACATCGCTCCGGCACTTGAACGCGTAGTCTGGCATTGTTTGGAGAAGAGTCCCGAGCGGCGCTTCCAATCTGCAACTGACGCTGCTTTTGCGCTTGAATCTCTCTCCAGCAACTCTGGCGTTTACGGTGAGACCGCCACAACGATCGGCTCGCCCGTCTCGAGATGGCGGATTAAAAAACAATTGCCGTGGATCGTCAC
>DASYSA010000186.1:0-5616 GCA_036003885.1 Blastocatellia bacterium
GGGTCACTTCGTGATTGTGATTGTTCCAGTTACAGTCTTGATTGAGAGGGGCAACCCACCCTTTCCCAGACGTCCGCTGCCCCCTCTCGGGCCAATGAGCCGGCTGTCCAATCCGAGATCTCCATCGATATCGATGGATCCCGTTGCGGTCTGGACGTTGAGGTCCGCGTCTGGAATTGATGTGAACTTGATATCGATAGACCCGTTAGTACTCTCAACTTTGAGTGGCTTACTCGGGACTGACGATTCGAACACCACGCTGATGGCGCCCTGGACGCTGTGAGCATCAATCGCCCCACCGATATCAGAGAGATCGACCTCGCCGTTTGTCGAAGAGACCGAAACGTCCCCACCTACGTCTGAAAGCTCGGTAGAGCCATTCCGCGTCGCAACCGAGACGTTTCCCCTGATTTTTGAAAGGCTGACACCGCCGTTCTGATTCTTTACCGAAACCTTACCGTTGAACCCGGTGACCTCGATTTCAGAATTGGTTGACTCAAGTGAAATCTCGGCGAGCTTTTTCGGCAACTTAACGATGTACTCGACCTCTTGGATCCCGCGGGCGGTTGGAGTTTGCAATGACAGATTCCCGCCGTCGGTAGACACGGTCAGCTTAAGGTTGCTGCGATCCTGTTCGGAGCCGCCTCGTTTTATCGTGATCACCTGGGCTCTAGGTTGATCCCATCCTTCGATGGTTATATTGCCGGTCGTATTCGCAAGCGCAAACCTGGCGGTTGCGGAGAGCGGATAGCTCCTGGTTGTTGTGGTCTCGCCGTCCGTAACCGATTCCGTCAAAGTGCTCCCGCCATCGCGCGCCAATTCAACAGGAGGCGGCGGTGGGACGCGGCGATTTGGCCTTCGGGCGATTCGCGAGATTACAAAAATCCCCATCGTGAGCAGGCTGAGGATCACTACGCCTATTATTCCAACAATCCATCCCCAGCCCGACCGAGCCTGCGGCGGAGTGTAATGCGGAACCGGCAGATGAGCCGGCGGGGGTTGATAATAGCCCGGCGGCGTGTAGACCGGGCTGGTATACGGTCTCGCGGGCTGCCCAGTATCAACAGGTGACCGCTGCGTCCCCACGGCAGCAGAAGGCGGCATCGCCTGTGTAGGGGCGTTCTCTTCAGAGAACTGGCTGGTCGGCCTGCCGCATGAACGGCAGAACCGCTGCCCGCCAAAGATCTCAGCGCCACAGTTCTCGCAGTGTATCGACGACGTACTCACAAGCCTGGCTCCTGTTTTTGAGATCTCGGGTCTCTCGTGCCCCGGGGATCGCTTCGCCGAATCGGATACTCGAAACAAGAAACAAGTTAACCAAAGAGAGGCCGTCCGGGCGGTTGATCCTGACCCAGGCTATCAATCGCCTTGCTCCGTTCATCAAACGAACGTCCGGCCTCATCCAGCGCATTCGTTATTTCAGCCGTCGCCGCCTTCAACCCATCAGCCGTACCGGCCTTCGCCCTGAACTCGCGGGCGAGCGCCTCGATCTTGTCGACCTGCTCGACCAATGTCAGGTCAAACCTGTAGAGAGAGTCGAGTTGCTGTTGCTCGATCTTCACGACGTCAAAGAATCCTGAGTAGCCGTAGCTGGCAAATCGGACGCGGTTCTCAAGGTGGTCCAGTTTCTTAATGGCGGAATCGATCGGCCCAACCTCAAAGAGTCTGCCGTTCGAGGTTAAGTCGCGCATTGTTTCTGTCAGGGGAGCCTTAAGGGACCGCAGGCGGTCGGCCAGATGCTCGCGGTGAAGTTTATCTATGTCGCGGCGGCGCTCCCGGTCGACATAGCCGCTATAACCGGGAATCTTGTCGCTCAAGCGTTCAATCCAGCTTCGCTGATCACTACTACTCATAATTCCTATATACCTCCCAGGAGCTTGTTGGGTTCCAGCAACGTGCGCTTGTGACGAAGCTACCGGCCGTGTACTGACGATTTTCCGCTTATTTAGCCAAACCCGGGCGCCAACGGCCCCGGGCGGCAAACCTCTCCACTCGATCCAGACCGATTCGCAAGATTCCGCCGAGGACTGCAGGTGTCCCAGTCACAGCAAAAACACCAAAGCTTCGATTCCGCGGGCCTTGGGGGTGAGCCTGGGCCTTCGGCAGGCTCCTGGGGGCGCCGAGCATCACGCGAGGCCTCGCAGCATGGCTAAGCGGGCGCGCTCGCCATCTCTCCTCCAGTACCGGAAAGCTCATTCAAATATCTATCGTAAGCCTGGCGGTTCGCAGCAGACATGTCCCGAATATAGACTCCCACCATCCAATTGAGTCCGTCAGTAGAGGGCTTGTACCAGGCTGCGAATCCGATGAACTTGATCGTCTCGCGAGGCAGTTCGACTTCTACTTCGATCTTGTTCTTGAAGGCAATCGTATGGTCGCGGATTATGTTCAGGTGTCCGGTCTCTACGGTGCCGGTCTCGACACGCATCCCTTGCTGGCTCACGTCGTGGACAAGCCCTTGAATACTGCGGGAACGCCGCCCATCGTCACCCTGGTCCACGATAGTCAACCGCATCGGCAGCGGAACCGGAGGCTGAGGTATGCGTCGATGTCCGGTGCTGTCGAGGTCGCCCGAATTCTGCACAGACTCGACCAGCTGAGTCCCGTCCATCGGGCAGAATCGCTTAACATTGTCGTAGTTTCGGCCGCAGCTTGGGCATTCTTTCATGGCTTACTCCGAAGGCTTCTTGATTATACCGTTTCAGGTGTCAGTTGTCAGTTGTCCGTTGTCAGTTGTCAGTTGTCAGTTGCCCGTTGTCAGTCGTCAGTCATTGATGGTCCGTTGTCGTTATCTCTTCCTTCATCCTTCGTCGCGGCCTGGCGTAACAACTGGCAACCTACAACGGACAACGGACCACGGACAAATGACTAAAGAGGAATATTCCCATGTTTCTTTGGTGGATTCTGGTCCCGCTTGGTGTCAAGCATCTCGAGCGCACGGATCAGTTTCGGCCGCGTTAGTCGAGGCTCAATCACTTCGTCTATGAAGCCTCGCTCGGCCGCCACGTAGGGTGAGGCAAACTTCTCGCGGAACTCATCAGCCCGACTCTTCGATTCAAGGTCGGGATCACTCGACGATGCGATTTCACGCCGATAGAGAATGCCGACGGCCCCGTCCGCTCCCATCACCGCGATCTCGGCCGTCGGATACGCAAGGTTGACGTCCGCCCGAATGTGCTTGCTGGCCATCACGCAATAGGCTCCTCCATAGGCCTTGCGCGTGATCACCGTGATCTTCGGAACCGTGGCTTCGGCAAATGCAAACAGGAGCTTTGCCCCGTGTCGAATGATTCCGCCGTGCTCCTGCTCGACTCCCGGCAAGAACCCGGGAACATCCTCAAAAGTTATAAGCGGTATATTGAAACAATCGCAGAATCTCACGAAACGCGCGGCCTTGATCGATGCGTCTATGTCGAGCACGCCAGCCAGATGCGCCGGCTGGTTGGCAACTATTCCGACGGGACGTCCAGCAAGGCGCGCAAAGCCCACCACGATATTCTTTGCGTAGTGTTCGTGTACTTCGAACAGGTAGCCGTCGTCGGCGACCGAATGGACAATATCGCGGATGTCGTAGGGAACATGAGACTCTTCGGGGACCATCGAGTTCAAGCGCTCATCGGCTCTATCCGACGGGTCCGTGGTGGTGACTCGTGGAGCGTCTTCCAGATTGTTGGAGGGAAGAAACGAGAGCAGCTCGCGGATCAATACCAGGCACTCTTCATCGTTCTCCGCGGCAAAGTGCGCGACACCCGACACGGAGTTGTGGGTCATCGCGCCTCCGAGTTCTTCTTTGGTCACCTCCTGGTGCGTGACCGTCTTTATCACTTCCGGACCAGTGATGAACATATAAGAGGTGTTCTTGACCATTATGTTGAAGTCGGTGATGGCGGGCGAATACACTGCGCCGCCGGCGCAGGGTCCAAGGATTGCCGATATCTGCGGCACGACTCCTGAAGCCAGGGTGTTGCGAAGGAAGATATCGGCGTATCCGCCAAGCGATACGACGCCTTCCTGTATGCGCGCCCCTCCTGAGTCGTTGAGTCCAATCACCGGGGCTCCCACTTTCATCGCCATATCCATCAGTTTGCAAATCTTCTCGGCGTTCGTCTCAGACAGCGAACCGCCAAAGACGGTGAAATCCTGCGCGAAGACGAATACGCGGCGACCCTCGATCAACCCATGGCCGCCGACAACTCCGTCGCCCGGGTACTGCTGGTCCTCCATCCCAAAGTCCAGGCAGCGATGTTTCTTAAAGCGGTCGATCTCTTCAAAACTGCCGTCGTCGAGCAGGAACTCCACGCGCTCTCGGGCAGTCATCTTACCCGCCTGGTGCTGACGCTCGATTCGTTCCGCTCCGCCGCCAGCCAGGGCGGCCTCATTCTTCTCTTCAAGTTCTTTCAAGCCGTCGCGGTGAGGTGTGGTCTCTACTTTTCCTTCAGAAGCTGCCATGGTGATCCTTTTGACGATTCGAGTTGAAACGCTTGTTTTGCGAAGGAAAGTCTATCAAAGGAAAGGGACTGACGAAACGCCAAATCAGATGGACAAAACTAACAGGGCGAGCGAGAGTCAGTTCAACGTGCCGGTAATCATGACTTCGGCTATGACGTACCGTCCGAAGCAACGCCGTCTGTGGCTGGCACAAGAGCGGGGAACGAGGGGGCTATTACTTCACTCGGGTGTCCAATCAGGACCGATGCGGCTTACCCTGTGATTCCCGAGGAACAGAGGAGGCGGGTGGCGTCAAACAGTGTCGGGCTCTACACCTGCTGGTAACAGCGGTGATCCTTGGTTACCTCTGAATTCCCGCTGCCTCAAGCCGCCGAATCACTTCCTTGTGGCCCTTGTCGCGGGCAAGCGTCAGGGCGGTCTTTCCTAGGTCGTTCGCGGCGAGCGGATCAGCACCCATCCTTAGCAAGATCTCGACGACCGGAGCGTGTCCGCTCATAGCAGCCCGCAACAAGGCAGTGTACCCATATCCGTCTCTAAGATCGATTTTTGCCCCACCCTCGATTAGCACCTGCACAACAGCCTGTTGTCCTGAGTCTGCCGCTTGAATCAACGCAGTTACGCCGTAGGCGTTCTTTGCGTCAACGTCTGCGCGGTGCCGCAATAGAACTCTCGCTATTTCTACCTGTCTTGTCAGGATGAGCGCCGTATCGCCCTGCCAATCCTTTGAGTTTACATCAGCGCCTTGAGCCAATAGTTCCTTGGTCTTCGCAATGTCGCCTTTCTTGGAAGCTTTGATTAGGTCTAAGTCGAGGTCTCCCGTATAATCCTCATCGGTTCTCGCTTTGAGTCTCACAGCGATGGTGTTATCCACATCCGGGTTCGGATTGTACTGGAAGCCCTCCTCGCCATTGGTCGAGCGGGTATAACGCCCATGAAAATAGCCGACCTTGGGGGCATCAAGCAGTCGATAGCATCGCTGACGATTCTCATCCTCTGTCGTAATACGAACGGGTCTGGTATTAGCCAGGATAAGGCACTGAAGCATGTGCCTATCACTATAGGCAACGATATTAAGCCACTTCGGATCGGGATACTCGGCGGCGAATTTGCTAAAGACCTTGCGAAGATTCGCGTCACCGAAGTCCGCTGCTTGTATGAACAAGTAGA
>DASYSA010000187.1:0-15813 GCA_036003885.1 Blastocatellia bacterium
ATTTTGGATTACGGACTTCAAGCCTAAAGCAGCTGACTCCAAACCCAGGATCCAACTTCCTCACGTCCCGACAATCCAAAATCCACAAATCTAAATCCAAAATCGTCAGAGCTTTTCGGCAACCGACTTCGCCTGCATGAAGAGCAAGAGATAATCCTGCCCTCCGCCTTTCGAATCGGTGCCGGACATGTTGAACCCACCGAACGGGTGGGCACCGACCATCGCCCCGGTGCACTTGCGATTCAGATACAGGTTTCCAACGTGGAACTCTCGCCGGGCTTTCTCGAGTCTCAGTCGCTCGCGCGAGTAGACGGCACCGGTCAGGCCGTACTGAGTGTTATTGGCAATGTCAATTGCTTCATCAAAGCTCTTCGCCCTCAAAGCAGCCAACACCGGGCCGAAGATCTCTTCGCGAGATACTCGAGCGGCCGGCTCTACTTCACCTATTACCGTCGGCCTAATGAACCAGCCGGACTGCGACTCGGCAAGCGGCCCGCCACCGGTCACCAGCTTGCCTTCCCCTTTTCCTATCTGAATATAGTTCGAGATCGATTCGTAGGCGCTCTTACTCGAAACCGGTCCCGTCCAGTTCTCCTGTTCCCGAGTCGGTCCCACTCGAAGTCTGGACGCTCGATCAGCGACTCTACCAACGAGTTCATCGTAGACCTCATCGACTACCACAACCCTCGAGCAGGCCGAGCACTTCTGACCCGAGAACCCGAAGGCCGAGGCGGTCACCCCTTCCGCGGCCGCTTCCAAGTCAGCTGTCTCGTCAACTACGATAGTATCTTTGCCGCCCATCTCTGCGACTACCCGCTTGATCCACAACTGCCCTTCCGGAGTCCTGGCAGCCAGCTCATTGATGTGAAGCCCGACATCCTTCGAACCTGTGAACGCAATGAAACGCGTGCGCGGATTGCCGACCAGGTAATCGCCGATCTGGCCGCCGCTCCCCGCCAAATAATTCACGACGCCGGGTGGAAGAGAGGCTTCCTCGAGCAGTTCGACGAACTTCGCCGCCACAACAGGGCTGTCGCTTGAGGGCTTGAGCACTACGGTGTTGCCTGAAACGATCGAAGCCAGTGTCATGCCGGCCGTGATAGCCAACGGGAAATTCCACGGCGGGATCACTACGCCCACTCCAAGAGGCAGATAGAAAAGCTCGTTCTGTTCCCCGGGCATCGGTGTAAGCGGCTGTTCATGACTGTAGCGAATCATCTCTCGCGCGTAGAACTCACAAAAGTCTATTGTCTCGGCAACGTCCCCATCTGCTTCCGTCCATGACTTGCCGACTTCGAGAGTGATCCATGCGCTGAACTCGGCTTTGCGCTTGCGGAGCAGCGAGGCGGCCTTGAGCAGGTATCTGGCGCGGATTTCAGGTGCGACATTCTTCCACTCTTGCAAAGCGGCGGTTGCTTCCTCAAGGGCCTTATCAGCGAGGTCACCATCGGCTTTGTGGACGAGTCCGACAACTTCCTCATAGTCCGACGGGTTTGGTGAAGCGAGCAGGTCCCCTGTCTTATATCGCTTGCCTCCAATGATCAGAGGATATTCGCGGCCGAACTGCGATTCGACGTTAGAGATGGCCTCGCGCATTTGTGCGGCGTTCTGTTCGGTCGAGAAGTCGGTGAAGGGTTCATTATGAAATGGCGGGAGCATGTCTGGGTCCTTTCATCACGTTGTTATTTCTTTGTCTCAGAGCGAAGAGCCAGAGAAAACTTATCAATGACCCTCAGGCGCGTCAACCATGCGCGCCTAAAGTCGCCAGAATGTCTCCGTGTTTGCTAAGATTAGCCCTGTAGCCCTACAGCTGCTGATCGTGGGAGAGATGAAACGTGAGTATAACAACACTTTGGGTCAGGCGATGCATCGTCGGTCTTATCTTACTTGGTGCAACCGCTTTGGCGTCGATCCCACGTGTACCAGCCGCAAGCTCTCCATCGAGATTTGCGAACACGCCAACGTCATCCGACTCCCTCTCCGCCAAAGAGCGCATTAAGGCATTCGAAGAAGTCTGGCGAACCATAGACGAGAAGTACTACGACCCCCGCTTCAACGGTGTGAACTGGCAGGGCATCCGCGATCGATACCGGCCTCTGATCGACCGAGTCGATGGCGATGACGAGTTTTACGCATTGCTCAAGCAGATGGTGGGCGAACTCCATGACGCGCATACGCGGTTTCATACGCCACGCGAACGACACGAGCGTAAGAAACAACAAACAGTCACGGCAGGCATTGGAATCTTCGAAGTTGAAGGGCATCCCGCTATTGTTGCCGTTGATCCCAATTCACAGGCCGCCCGCCTGGGCGTCGAAGCCGGTATGATTGTGCGGTCAATCGGGGGCATGCCGGTCGCCGACTGGCTCGCCGCCAACGCGCCCCGTATCGAAGGGTCTTCTTCAGAACGGGCAACACGACTTCGCCTTTATTACAGGATCATCGACGGCGAGCCCGGGAGCAGTTTCAAGCTGGGATTGGCGCGCGCGGATGGCACTACGTTGGAAGTTACGCTCGTTCGACGGATCGTGTCCGAGGCGCCTGCGGCGACCTCGCGACGCCTCGCCTCCGGATTCGGATACATGAAACTGAATGTGTGGGAGTCGCCGATTCATAAAGAGTTCAAGCGCGGGCTCGAGCGGTTGATGGACACGCCGGGTTTGATAATAGACCTTCGCGGCAATCCGGGCGGCGAAGTGGATGAGGTCCTCAAGATCGCCGAGCACTTCTTCTCCAAGCGCGTATCCTTTGGCAAATTCGTCTCCAGGTCCGGCAAGTTGCTGCAGCTGTTCGCTGGCGAGGACGGCGAGGACGAAGTTTATCGTGGCATGGTTGCGATTTTGGTCAACGAGAGCTCGGGCAGCGGATCGGAGATGTTTGCGGGCGTGCTCCAGGAGAATGGCCGCGCAGTGGTTGTTGGCCGCCAGAGCTGCGGCTGCCTGTTGGGAATCGCAAAGTTCAGAGAGGTTGAGGGCGGAGGTGAACTTGCAGTTAGCGAGCTGGCCTATCTGTCGCCAAAGGGCCGAAAGCTTGAAGGCAAGGGCGTAGTTCCTGATGAACTTGTCGGGCTCACAATTGCCGATCTCCAGCGCCATCGCGACGCGGCCCTGGAATCCGCGGAGAATGCCCTCAGAACTCCCACCTTGAAGACGACAACTGTGATGCGTGATCCGTGATCACTTCTCCCGAGCCTTTGGCAGGCTCACAAGGTTGGCAATTAACCGGTACGCCCCGGGCACACCCACAGGCAGTTGCCGGAACCACGCAATCCCGGTGTAGACATAGAGTCCTTTGCCATACTCCGCTATTAGCTCGCCGCCCTTCTTGTCCTCTTCCCCCGGGTCGTGACTGGCTATCAAAGGTTTGAATCGCGGGTCCCACTCGCTGAAGAAATACGTTCCGCGCTCCTGCACCCATCCTTCGAAGTCGCGGTCCGTAATCTTATTCGGGAAATTGAAAAGGGCGTGCGACGGGTCGAGAAGAGTTACGACCGCGTTTTCATCCGTCACACGATCCGGCGTCCGCTTCATTTTCACCGGGTATGGAGTGAAATTCCCTTCCGCGATCTCGTTCTTGTTGTACTGCACGATCAACGTCCCGCCCTTGTTGACGTATTCGAGCAGCCGCCCGTTGTTGGCTATGACGTCGGGTCGCACTTCGTAGATTCGAATGCCGGTGACGATGACGTCGTAGACGCTCAAGTCCCCTGCTGCCAGTTCGCGCGAATCGATCACCTTCACATTGACGCCAAGCCGCTTCAACGCATTCGCGAAATCGTCGCCCGCCCCTTCAATGTAACCGACTTTCAACCCCGGCACGACCCTGACCTCGATCACCTGAGTCTGAACGAGGGGAGCCCGATAGACGAATCGCGGTTCGGTATGGGGGTAAGAAACAACCTGATAGCCGGTGTTGTAATCTCGGCCCGCCACCTGTGCAACTGCAGCCGACATCGAAGAGGCCGTTGGACGCTTGAGTCTGAAGCTCAGAGTAGCTCGTTCGCCTTCCCGCCCCAGTTCAAACCCTGTTTGCGGCGCGCTCACGCCGGACGCCGCCTGCTTCTCGATCTTCACAGTTCCACGTACGGCGGCTTTGGAGTTGTTAGTCACCGATACATCGACCTCCTGTTCGCTCGAGTCGCCGGAGGCCGGGTAGATCAACAAGGCCGGCGAGACATTTAACGAAACGGCGGGCGCCACCTTCAAGTCGTGCCTCAACTCGCCCAGGGCTTTGTCGGCAAAGCGATACTGCGCAGGCTGAGTCACCAGGACCTTCTCCTGGGCAAGCTCGAACTCCACCTGCGCGGCGACGGCCGGAGGCGACAGCGGCTCGATTCCCGTGCCGCCCTTGCCGGGCACGAACATATCCTTGTTGCGAGGATTCTTTAGCCAATATGGCTGCGTGAACTCCGCATCGGAGGCGACCGTCACTTGAAAGTCTGTCTGTGCGACTAGTCTCCCATCAGTCGCCGAGCTTACGTGCTTTTTCTCAATCACCGACCAGCCGGGCGGGACCGACAACGATACTTTGACCGGCGAAGATACGGCATTGGTGTACGCAAAGACGCTCACGTTGAGGGTCTGGCCGGGCACGACAACTTCGTCATCCGTCAGACAGTCGACTATAGTGCCTTCAACCCGCGCGAGAGCGTCAACGAAATCCTTCTCCTTTTCTTTGAGCAGGAACTCTGTGTCAAATGCCGCGTCCCCCTTGATCCCCAACGTGGGAAGTAACGCGCGAATAGCTCTCAACCTTTTCAGCCCGCGCGATATGATCGGACTGAGCAGCGAGGTCGAAAAGGGGTTGTACTTCTCCTTTGCCTCATTAGCCGCGGCCTGGACCTCCGCAAGCTGGGGCTTCAACTTCTCGGCAGCCCCTCCTGCGTACTCTGCAATCCCGGCGAGGCTGGTGTCGATTCCATCGAAGATGTCTTTCTCTTGTCTGGGCGCTCCCAGCGAACTATCGATGAGCTTGAACCTTGAGAACTGCGGGCCTCGGCGTTCGACTGTGCCCTGGTCTTGTGTTCGATGCTGGCTGCGGCCTTGCATCGCCACTTCATAGTAACTGCGTCCCAGAAGCGGATCGAACTGGCCGGTGTTGATCGAGAGCGTCAGCTCGCTGTTTGTGTTCTGAGATCCATCGCGTGGCTGTGACCGGTCTGATGCACGTGTATAGAGCTTTTTTGCTTTCCAGGGTCTGAGGCCCTCCGCGATCTGTTCGGGGAAACGCGCGGGGTCGGCTGCGGCACGGTAGGCTTCTGGAGTGAGGAAGCCGGCGGCCTGGTGATGCCCGTGGCCATCGGTTGGCGTGCCGTTCCATTGAGAGGCGATTACCAGAGGGCGAAAGGTGCGAATAACGCGAACCATGTCTCCGAGCACGGCCTCTCGGTCCCACTTCGCAAGGGTCTCTTCGCGAGACTTGCTGAAGCCGAAGTCGAAGGCGCGGGTAAAGAATTGAATCGCGCCATCGAGCCTGCGCGCGGCGAGCAGCTCATCAGTCCGAATGACACCCAGCAGTTCGTACAGCTCTGGGCCCAACAGGTTCTGGCCCCCGTCGCCCCTTGTGAGCGACAGGTAAGCGGTGCGGGCCTGACGTCCCTGCGCAAGGTACGCCAGCAGTCCGCTGTCTTCATCGTCAGGATGAGCGCCGGTATGAAGCACGCTGGCGACGACGCCCAGTCGGCGGATCGCCTGGCCGAGGCCGATAGCTCCGCGCGCTTCGGCGGGCGGGGCGTCTCCGGTGACACGGCGAATTGCCGGCAGCCCACCCGTGGCAATGACCGCCAGGATCAGGGTTAATGTGAGGAGTCTGTTCCTTGAGCGATGAGAGTTCACATCGGCCTCCTTGAGAGGTATCACTGTGAGTCGGGTAGAGCTGATGCTGTCTCGCCGAACGGCCACTCACGGCGGCGATAAGATCTGATGAAGTAGATCACCAACCCGACTATTATCAGGACGACAGCATACTTGAGCTGTTTTTCAAAGCCATCGCGCTTGAGCAGAACGAAGATGAAGCCGACCAGGGCAAGCAACGCAGGCAGAGGATACAGCCACATGCGGAACGGGCGAACCATGTCGGGGCGCCGGATCCGCAGCACTATGATGCCGACCGTCTGAGCGAGATATTGAACGCAAATTCGAATGACCGCCAGCGCGGCTATAACGTCCGCGAGTCTCAAGAAGCAGAAGAGCGCAGCCACTGTTCCGAGAATCAGAAGAGATACGTATGGAAAACGATGTTTTGGATGAACCCGCGAAAACACTTTGAAGTAGTTTCCATCGAGCGACGCTGCATATGGCACTCGCGAGTAGCCGAGCATCAGAGAAAACACGGAAGCAAAAGCAGTCCACATGATCAGCGCGGTCACGAGATAGCCGGCCCAGTGGCCGTAGAGCCTCTCCATGAAGACCGAGATCACGAAGCGCCTGGCATCCAGGTTCTCAGGCTTCGCGGTTTCAGCCAACTCTTGCCACGGGATCACTCCCAGGATACTGATATTCATCACAATGTAGATCGCTGCCACAGCCAGAATCGAGTAGATTACTGCTCGTGGTATTGTTCGACCCGGGTCCTTCACCTCCGCGCCGAAAAAACAGACATTGTAGTATCCCCAATAGTCGTATACCGAAAAGATCATCGCGGCTCCGAGCCCTGAAAAGAACTGCGACGAGAGCTTGAAGGCGTCAGGAGGAAAGTCGAAGGCCCGCGCCGGGTCGAAATGGGTGATGCCTGCCACAATCACCCACAATACGGTTCCCATCACCCCCACCCACAGCAGCCCGGATAGGCGTCCGATGATTGTGATCTTTCGGTATAGCAAGATCACGGCGACGACACAGGTGCCGATTGCGACGAAGGTGCCGACAGTCACCAATAAGCTCAGGGAAAGTTGGCCCAGGATCGGAATATCAAGGCGCGTTTCTTTAACAAGAAAAGTCCGAGCGAGCGACGGCCAGATATAGCTCGCATAGTTCGACAACCCGATTGCACCGGAAGCCATCGAAAGTGGGGCGCTGAAGGTAAGCTGCCAGATGAACAGAAAGGACATCAGCCGACCGAGCTTGTTTGGACCGTAGATCTCTCTAAGATAGCGGTACGATCCTCCCGAACCCGGCATGGCGGCGCCAAGTTCCGCCCACACCAGCCCGTCGCAGATGCACAGTACGGCTCCCAGTATCCACCCAATCATCGCCTGGGGCCCGCCCATCGCAGCAATGATGAGCGGGATGGTGATGAATGGACCGACGCCAATCATATCTATCATGTTTAGCGTCGTCGCACTGGCAAGGCCGACACCTCGAATCAACTGAGGCGAGTCCTCGGTGCCCAGCCCCTTTTCGCCCGAGTCGAGAGTGGACACCGCTGCATCGCTCTCATTGCTATCGGTTCGCGCCATCATCCGCTCCGTCTTCGAATTGGCCCATTCGCCCTGGGATCGTCTGCCTCGGTAGGCAGATTGGCAGACAGTTTAAACCAAAAGTGAGCGGAGCCGAAAACGGAACCAGCGATTTTGGATTTTAGATTTTGGATTTTGGATTTAGATTTCGGATTGGAGAGAAATAGTTTGGATCCTGGATCACCTTGGATTTTGGTTTTTGGTCACGCTCTCGCAATCCAAAATCCAAAATCCAAAATCTCATTGGCTTATTCGGGGCCTGTTAGTCTGGCCGCCCGGGAAATTCGGATTTGTTCCGGGCTGGCCCTGGCCGCCGGGGAAGTTCGGATTCACTCCCGGCATCGTCTGTGGATCCGGAATAAAGATGAAGATCCATTGCTCGTAGTTCGATAGACCATACAGCGAACGCACCGACGGTCCCTTGAGTTTGGGACGGACTCCGACGATGGGGATACTGCTCTTCCCGGGTTGGTCCGACGAGTCTTTGTCTTTGAATATGTGTGCCAATGGGTCTACGACGCCCTCATCATCGTCATCGTCACCGTTGTCATCGTCATCCAGAACCGGCGGTTTCTCAGCTTGGCCTGGTGTTCGGGGCGGCTGACCCGGCTGCGCCGGACCGGGCGGGCGATTTGTGTTCGCCTGCTCGGAAGCCACACCAGAGGGGAGAATGATGGTCGGCGTCACACGTTGCATCCTCGGCGGAGGACCCGCGATCATCTGGAGCACTTGCGGAATCGGGTTCCCGGTGGCGGCGGCATAAGCCTGCAAAAAAGGCGCGAGAAGTGGGTCTCGAGCTCGAACCGGTTCCCATTCCTCGTTTGTCATTGGATCGATCATGGCCGACCGCCTGACGAATTTGATCTGCCTCTCCCCGGCGGTAACCCCGTCACGAAGTTTCTTGAGGTCGAGTAAGAACCCCCCAAATCGCGTCGGGGGCGCTATGAGCTGCGGGGCGCCCCTCTGCCCACTGTTGTAATAGCGGCCGATGGCTTCGGCCATCTGCTCGCCGCGATAAATCATCTCCGCTTCTTTGTCACGTTGAACAGCGAATCTCACACTCGGTACGGCAGAGACCAGCAAGACGCCCAGAACCATCAGCGCCAAAATCAGACCTAACAGTGCCCATCCTGATTCCGCCCGCTCAGTTCGTACATCAATCCTGTCTTTAACCGCAGGGCTGTGCCCTGAAGATGCCGGGAAAGAAATGCCTCGCTCTGGAAGGTTCATCATCGCGCCTTGTCCTGCATCGCCACGCGTTTCTTGATCTGATACTGAGTGTGAATGACATCGACTCCATCGTTAGTAATCGACTCAACACGCCATACACCCTGGACGGTGCCGCCGCGTTGCACTCTGGCGACCTCCTTGGTGCCATTCATTTCGAGCACGCCAATGTCTCCGATTCTCCCAATGTATTTGAAAGGAGGATCGGGCGCGGCCACGACGACAAAAGATGCATGGTTCGAGAAAAGCTTGGGATCGGTCGGAGACCTGACGTCAACGGCCAACGTGGTCTGCGTTGAATACTCGGTAGCCCGAATCTCGACTGAGAGCGTCGTCTCGTTTATTCGCTTGGTCGGCCTTGGATTCCCGTTTATCAGCACCTGCGCGTCCGCCGGAAAAGCCTTGCCGGTTACCGTCATCGTAAAGGGCCGAGGCGTACCGGCCACCGCGGTTTGAGGCTGAATATAACTGATCGTAATCGGCGGAGGGTCTGGTGGCTTCGGAGGCGGTTTCGGAGGTTCCTTGTAGTAGTCAAATATGTTTCCGCGCTTGCCGACTGCAGGATCTCCTCCTCTGGAATAAGCGATCAAGTGCACATCCAGCGGCGTCGTGTCGTACAACAGCTGTTGCAGTTTTTCCTGCGGAGTAGCAGCGGATTGGGCTTGTCGCGTCGTTTGAGTGCCCGATCCTGAACCCGGCTTTGAGGCCGAAGGGACATTCGCAGCTGTGGTTGTGGCCTTCTGCTTGGACGGGGATCCCGTGAATACGAAGGTCCGCAACACAAAGACGACGAGCACCAACAACAGCGTCGCTAACAGCACCATCTGTCGAGTATTCTTCTTTGAACGCTTTGCCGCCATTTTGTTCTGCTCGTTCAAACGCCGGAGTCTGCGGATAGTTCGGCTAAGGCTGAAAGTAGGCCGACAGGCTGATTGTCAGAGAAAGCCCCGAGAGATTTGAACTATGACGCCGTCGTCGACCGGTGTCACCGTCCGCCTCTTCGGCAGCCGCAATGAGGTTAATTGACCGAATCATCAGGAACTGTTTGTTCTTCTCGAGATCGCTGATGAAGGCTCGGAGCTTGTCATACTGGCCGGAGATCGTGAAGTTCATGTTGAGCTGCGGAAAGGGGTTTAACACCGGTTCCCCGTTCCTGCTCCTGGACTTCTTCTTCTCGTTCTGCTGACCGATGTTCTCGAGGTTCATCTCGAGGCCGCTCGTCAGGTGCGCGCCGTGCTTCTGCACCAGCGCATTAATCTCGTTTATAAGCGCTCGTTGTCCCTGATGGCGCGGCTTAAGGTACTGGGTCTTGAATGCCCCGAGACTGTTCAGCGCATCCTGGAGCGTGTCCTTCGGCGCCGCGTCTGTGGTGGGCTTTAGTATCAACGCAATCTGCTTCTTCTGAAGGTCGTATTGCGCTTCGAGCCTCGCGAGTCTGTCCTGCTCAGGCTTGAGAGCCGAGAAGTAGTAGTACAGGGTTCCGAAGAAGAACAACAGTACTATGACACCGGCTGCGATCTCGACCGCGCTGAAACTGAGCCGACTTGCCGACAGGTGCGGCCGCCGAATCTCGATCTTGGAAACCCGCTCTCTGATCTGAGTGCTCATCAGTCCCCACCTCTGTTCGGCACGTAAGTCACTCTAAGAGTGAACGGAACCTCGCCGGTCTCAACGGCCGCGTCCTGGGTGAAGCTCCGCACGTCAAATAGCCCGCCGGACTTCTCCAGCGTCTCCATCATCTCAGTCAGCTGTCCTGATGTCTGGCCGAGAGCCTTAATCTCCACCTGCGCCGCGACGCTTCCATTCTCCATCGATGCTCCGGCGACTTGAATACTCACGATCTTCGTCTTATTCGGCACGAATCGCTCGATGTCGCCAATAAGCTTGTTCCACGAGAATGCCTTGCTCGCGATCAACTGGCGCGCGGCAAATAGCTGCACGGCGTCTTCCTCGTTCAGCGCAACCCTCTCCTCCGCCTTGCTTCGTCGCTCGAGTTCCTTCTTGTACTCCTCGACCTTGCCCTCCTGATCCTTGACCAGACCCGCGACTTCGTCGGCCTTCGCGCTGACGCGGCCCTTCTCGGAGTTGACCCACAACCCCAGCCACAGGCTTACAAAGAAGACGAGCGCAATCGCGATCCAAAGGAGGCGATGGTTGGCAAACGGCCTGCTGGATAGATTCAGACTGGTTCGCATTGACTGTAAGGATAACCGAGAAATCATCTTAATCGCAATCCATAGGATCAGAAGCCTGTCGGGTCAGCGACCGCGACCGGCGCAAATATGGACAACACCCAAACTACACTCCGACCTGCGGCACCTTCTGTCTTTGCCTCCGCCGAGGCCCTTTCCCCCAAATTACTCATCAGATCGAAGCCGGCATCCGCATGGCAGGAGCACAACCGAGCGGCAATCTCTCGTCTTCCCTGGCAACTCTCGTGGAAGGCAAACGCATCTCCTCAGGGTAAGTTCCAGTTGTTAAACAGGCACAAGATGGAGGGAGAGCTATGAAGACCTGCCCGGCATGCGGCCTCCACGTTGAAGATGAGTATCTCTATTGCTGGGAAGACGGCACGCGGTTGAGCGGGGGAGAGACCCTGGCGCTCCCCCCCCAAAGACCGACGGCTCCTATGGCCATAGATGAGCACGCGACTCCCTTCCAGCACGCCGCAGAGGGCGTCGAGGAGCAGCCCGTGTTAAGTTGCCCGGCGTGCGGCGGAGAGTTTCCGCTGACCTTCTCTGCATGCCCGGTCCACGACCTGCCACTTACCTCAAGACGAATCAGTCGCCAACGGTCTCCGGCGCGGGCGGCTACCGCTACTGTCGAAGAACCGCTCGCGCAGCAGGTCATAGTCAGCGAAGACGAAGCAGCCAACATGTTCAGCGATGAACCAATGCTCCCGAGCGAACCCTCCGAGGATAGCGAATTCGACTTCGCAGACGACACTCCAAGCAGGGAGGACCAGCCGGAGGAAGACAGCCGGGCAACAGGTTCGTGGCTTGCCATTCGCTGGATGGAGCTTCGAGATGGCGCCAGGGGACTGTGGCGGCGGATCGCCGCAGGCAGGCAGGCTGCCCGTGATCGAGGTCGATCGTTGGGTCTGGGCTTCGGGTTCGCCGCTTCTGTCGAATCGCAGCAACCGAGCCCTCCTCCAGGAATGCGCCTTGCCGCGAGGGCTACAGCCCTCGCACTCGGCCTGTTCGGCGTTGGCGCGCTCTACGTCTTTTACAGGCAGGTCACGCGCACGCCATCTCACTCCACACGCGCGGCCGCAGTCCAAAGCGGCCCCGCGATCGAGTCCCCTCTGATTGCCACCCCATCAGAAGCGCGTGAGTATAAAGATGAACCGGCGCCCGCCGCCCAGGGCCCGGCTGATGAAGAAGCCCGAGTCCAGGCCCCTCAGAAAGAGTCGCCTCCGTTCAGAATTTCCAATGACGCCTCCGCCCCCAGGACTAACGTGCCTCCGCCTGCTCGCTCGATGCCGGCAATCCAGCCATCTGAAACCTCCGATCCGGTTCCCGTCCCCACGACTGGGCGATTCAACGCGCAGTTGGTTCGAGTGCGTTCTTACAAGGCGCCATCGGGCTACAGCTACACACTGACATTCACGCTCTACGAACACGCGGGACGGCCGATGAAATGGGAGAGGCTTTCAATCGTGACTCACTCTGCCAGCGGTGCGACGCATACGGAAATGCTTCCCTTCCAGCACTGGCTTGCGGGATCGGGAGCGTTGACCTTCACCCTGAATGTTGACATGGTTGGCGCGTCCGAAGCTGACTGGCGAGGTCGAATAAGCTGCATGAGCGTTGGCGCCGATGAAACGGGCAGACCTTTGCGAGCAAGCTTCGGGACCGACGTAGCGCCATAAACGTTTCGCGTTCCGCGTTTCGAGTTTCGCGTTAAGAAACTTTTTCGTTGCAGTCGCCCAACTCGAAACGCAGAACGCGAAACTCGAAACGCGGAACGCGGAACGCGAAACGTTCCCCGGGCCATCGCTGGCAAACTAATATTAAACACATTATAGTCTTCTTCTCTGGCTGAGAATCAGTGGAAGAGGACACTATGGCTGAGACGCAATTCACGAATCGGCTCATCAACGAGACGAGCCCCTACCTGCTTCAACACGCCCACAATCCTGTGGAGTGGTATCCCTGGGGTCCGGAAGCTCTCGAACGGTCGCGAAGCGAAGACAAACCCATCCTTCTGTCGATCGGCTACTCGGCTTGTCACTGGTGTCACGTAATGGAGCACGAGTCATTCGAGAATGAACAGATCGCCGATCTGATGAACCAGAATTTCGTGTGCATCAAAGTCGATCGCGAAGAGAGACCCGATCTGGATTCGATCTACATGAACGCAGTGCAGATGTTGACCGGACATGGTGGATGGCCGATGACGGTCTTCTTGACCCCCGATCTCAAGCCTTTCTACGGGGGGACCTACTATCCGCCCGTCGATCGTCAGGGCATGCCGGGTTTCCCGCGCGTGCTGTTGGCAATCGCTGATTCATATCGGAGCCGGAAGTCAGATGTAACGTCCAGCGCCGATGCCATTACTGCGGAGTTGCGAAAGATGAATCGCTTTCGCGCCGTGGGCGAGATGCTGACCACCGAAGTTCTCAACCAGGCCTATTCAGGTTTGACATCGAACGCCGACAGACTGAACGGCGGCTTTGGGAGCGCGCCGAAATTCCCGCCGTCGATGAACCTGATGTTTCTTCTTCGTCACCGCAAAAGGACCAACTCGTCTCCCGCCCTCGAGATGGTTGAGCTGACGCTCGAGAAGATGGCGCACGGCGGCATGTACGATCACCTCGGAGGCGGTTTCGCGCGATACTCGGTGGACGCCCACTGGCTGGTGCCGCACTTCGAGAAGATGCTATACGACAACGCCCTGCTGTCGCGCGCCTACCTGTACGCCTACCAGATGACCCGGCGGCCGCTGTACCGGCAGGTGGCCGAGGAGATATTCGAGTACATACTGCGCGATATGACCGACCCCGAAGGAGGATTCTACTCGGCTGAAGATGCAGACAGCGAAGGCGAAGAAGGCAAGTTCTACGTCTGGACCAGGGATGAGGTGATAAACATTCTTGGAGAACAGGACGGCCGGCTGTTTTGTGAGTACTTCGATGTAACCGCCGGCGGCAACTTCGAGCACGGTAAATCGATCTTGAACGTACCTCGTTCTATGGAGGCGTTCTCCGAGGAGCGCGGATTGGACCCGATCGAAGTCGCCCGGATAGTGAACAGCGGTAAGAAGAAGCTATTCTATGTGCGCGAAGAACGCGTGCGACCGACTCGCGACGACAAGATCCTCACCTCCTGGAATGCCCTGATGCTCACCTCTCTGGCTGAGGCGGCGAACATTTTGGGGCGCGACGACTATCGCGAGGTGGCGATCAGAAGCGCGGACTTTCTTTTGAAGAACCTGATGCAGGACGGCAGGCTGCTCCGGACCTACAAAGATGGGAAGGCGAAGTTAAACGCCTACCTCGATGACTATGCGTATCTCGTCGAGGCTCTCCTGGCAGTCTACGAAGCTACATTCGAGATCAGGTATTTCGAAGAGGCTCGACGTCTGGCGGATACGATGATCGCGCAGTTTTGGGATGAATCCGAGCCCGGTTTTTTCTTCACCTCCGCGGACCACGAACAACTGATCACGCGCACGAAGGAATATTTCGATAACGCGACCCCGTCGGGCAATTCGGTGGCGGCGCTTGTCTTGCAGAAGCTCGGGCTGTTGACCCAGGAGACCGAGTATCATCGATGTGCTGTGAGCATTCTTCATGCCATCCATCAGGCAATGGCGCGCTACCCCAGTGCGTTCGGATACATGCTCTGCGCGCTCGATTTTTACCTGTCCGAGCCCAAAGAGATAGCGATAGTGGGGGTGCCCGGATCACACGAGGTCAGATCGTTTATGGAGGAGATCTTCTCTCGCTACCTGCCAAATAAGGTGTTGGCGCTCGGCGAACCGGACGATCTCGAAGCTGGATTCAGAATCAAGCTCCTGGCTGGAAGGCCCGCGATAGACGGGAAACCGACCGCCTATGTGTGCAGGCTGTACACGTGCCTGGCGCCGGCAACAACAACACAGGATCTTGCAGAGAGATTAGAAGAGTAAGGCCAAAGGATTGTCGCTACGGAGCCTTTTCGTAAACCAGTTTCTTGAGCTTGATCTCGAACAGTCGAGGCCAGCGCTTGCCACTCACGAAGATCCGCTTGTTAACCGAGTCGTACGCGATTCCGTTAAGCACATCGTCTGAACCGCGGGGCACATCAGGCGGCAGGATCCCCTTCAAATCGAGAAACGAGGTGACATGGCCGCTCGACGGATCTATACGAACAATGAAGTCCGTCTGCCAGACGTTGGCCCAGACCTCCCCTTCGATGAACTCCAATTCGTTCAGGTTGAAAACCGGACGCCCGTCCCAGCTCACAGGTAACCTGCGCAAAGGCTCGAAAGTCCGCGGGTCGAGGTAGATAAGCCCGTCGCTTCCATCGCTCAATATCAGATGGTCGCCATCGTAGGTCAACCCCCACCCTTCGGTGTCGTAGCCGAACTCACGCCTGACCGCGAAGCTCTCGCGGTCATACACGAACCCTCGATGTGACTGCCAGGTGAGTTGAATCAGTTCGTCCCCGACCATCGCCAGGCCCTCCCCAAAGAGTTCCGGCGAGAGGCTGACGGATTTCATCACTTTCCCTGACGGAAACCTGACCTGCCTGAGCGTAGACTGACCCGGTAGCCCGGTGCTTTCATAGAAGCCTCCGTCGTGCCACACGAGCCCCTGCAAGAAAGCCGTCGGGTCATGTGGATAGCTGTTCACCACGCGGTAACGCGCTCGCGGCGCGGCAGCCGCGGCGTGAGCGCTCGCCGCTCGGTTCGGCGTCCCTGCACTCACTCGACGTTGCTGGCGCGGCGTCTGGAGCAGGAAAGCGATCAGCACCAGGAGCAGAGCGGCCTGTCGAGTCGGCTCCCGCCGGGAGACATACCCGTGGGGCTGAGGAGGCCTTGCGCGCTCTCCAGGCCTCTGACGTGAATACCTGATCCAGATCCTGCTGATCCACGAGAGCTTGACCGCGGAAGATCTCGACTCAGGAGTGCGTGCTACATCGGGAATTTTCGTCCTATGGTCCATAGTGCAAATCCACGAGGTCAAAGAGAAAGGTCCATAAGCT